>DATDXD010000023.1:0-9764 GCA_036517275.1 Minisyncoccota bacterium | reverse complement strand
TTTAACAACAAAAAAGGAGGAAAAATGGAAAAGCGGACAATTCGTTGTTATTTGGGGTTGTCGTTCTTAACTAAATTCGGCATTTCATTTATTGCCGCAGTTTATGCGACATTTCTGATGTCACAGGGGCTGAATTTGTTTCTGGTGAATATGGTGAACTTTGTATTTTTTATTACAATGTTCATTTGTGAAATTCCAACCGGAGCTGTTGCCGATGTTTTTGGAAGAAAAATATCGTTTGTCTGTTCTTGTTTTCTTTACGCAATTGGCATGTTCATCTATGCTGGTTCTCATTCGTTTTTTGGGTTTGCTTTGGCTGAAATGATCGCGGCTGTGGGTCGTACATTTGCCAGCGGAGCGTTTCAGGCATGGCTTGTAGATTGTGTTCGGCATCAGGGATACGGAGGTTCGCTTAATTTAGTTTTTAGCAAAGAGCAGCAACTTGGCCAGCTCGGCTTAATAATTGGAGCGATTTGCGGAGCATTTCTTGCGGATAAAAATATGGCCCTACCTTGGGTTGTTGCTGGTTTTATTATGTTGGTGGCAGGTATTGCGGCAATGCTTCTTATGAAAGAGGAATATTTTGTCAAACAAAATTTTTCAATTAAAAACGGATTTTTGGCGATGAAAAATACAGCTGTGGCAAGTTTTACTTATGGAATGAAACATAAAGTAGTTCGTTTTGTTTTGGTTTTGGCGGTTATTCAATTTTTTGCCGTGCAGGCCCCGAATATGCAATGGCAGCCGTTCTTTTCTCAATTTCTTTCAAACAAAACACAGTTGGGATTTGTTTTTGCTTTGATTGCGATTGCGATGGGGGTTGGTTCCGCGCTTGCGCCATGGTTTTTGAAGAAGACAAAAAGCGAAGAAAAAGCTTTGCTTGTGTCTCAAGCCATAATTGGGGTTGGGGTGATTGCTACCGTGCTTTTTGGTTGGTTTCCCGCGGCGCTTAGCATGTTTATTGTCCACGAAATGGCAAGGGGATTGTTTAAACCGATAAAAGACGTGTATCTTAACGACCATATTCCATCAAAAGAACGGGCAACGCTTATTTCTTTTGAATCTCTTTTCGCGCATATTGGCGGAGCGATAGGTTTATTTGTAAGCGGGCTTATGGCGGAAAAAATTTCTATTCCTTTTACTTGGGTGTTTTCTGGAGCAGTGCTTATCTGTTCAAGTTTGTGGCTTATGAAAAACTTATCCAAAAAATAATAAATAAAAAATCAAAACTCGTCCGCGACTCCGCCAATTGGCAGATGTCGGGACGAGTTTTTTATTTATTAAACACTAAGAAACTACGGAAGTTCAAGGTTGATGTAGTTGCCGTCATCAAGAAGAATTAGCGATTTTGGTTCAATGGATATTATTTTTGGGTTTTTGCCTTTGTACAAAGGCGCCAAGTTGTTGTTGGGAGCCTCTTTTTCAAGCGCCCAAATTCCGTTTTCCATCCCAATGATTAAATAATCTGATTGTCCCGGATAATTTTTTACCTCTTTAATATTGGAAGAGGTAAAAGAGTCGTAATGTTCTTTATTCATCCAAAGAGGCATTTTTTCTTTTTCTCCTATCCAAAAAAGTTCTATTTTTTTGTCGTCCCAAATTATAATTTCTTTTCCATCTTCCGAAAAAAAAGAATTTTTTGATTTTTTGAGTATTTCAAGAGTAGAGGTAGCCAGCGATGTTTCTAATTTTTTATTTCTGTAAAAATTTTTGTCTTCTCCTAAGATTAAGTATTCTCCGGAATTTGGTAATTCCCAAAACCTTTTGACGCTTGAAAATAAAGTTACTTCTTTTCCATTTTCGTCCAATTTTTTTAAGGAATTTTTCTTTAAGTACGGTTCGCTGTTTGCTGGCGTAGTGGTTCCCAAAATTTCACCCTTTGTTTCCAAAGGTATCAAAAGGATATTTCTTTGGGTTACTTTTTCGGAAAGCACTGAAAGATTTTTTTTCCATTCCCAAAAACCTTCTTTTTTTACTTCAACTGGATATTCCGCGGGGACTAAATTTTTGATTAAAGTGTTTTTGGTAAGCAACGATGTCTTTTTTTTGCGAAAAGAACCAGTAGAAACAGTCGCATTTGCAATAGAGGCGGTAATAGCGATTCCCCCGGTGCGCTGTATTTTAAGCCCCGGTCCTACGCCGTATCCGAAACTATACAAAAAAATCGGCGCTAAAATCGCCACAAAAAATATAATTGAAAACCAAAATAATATTTGTCTTTTTTTATGCGTCAACATTTGCTTTTAAAGCTATTTTATCCTATTATTCATATATAGTAAATGGTTAACTTATTTATAAAAAAACTTGGAATAGATTTAGGCACCGCAAATACTTTGGTATTTGTTTTGAATAAAGGGATTGTTTTAAACGAACCTTCGGTGGTAGCCGTTTCAATGCCTGAAAATCGCGTGCTTGCGGTGGGGAACGAGGCAAAAGTTATGATAGGTCGCACTCCAGACTCCATAGTTGCGCATCGTCCAATGAAAGATGGTGTTATCGCGGATTACAGAGTAACAGAAGCAATGTTGCGTTATTTTATAGGAAAGGCGGTGGGTCCGTGGAATTTAATAAAACCGGAAGTTTTGGTATCGGTTCCTGCTGGGGTTACTTCAACAGAAAAAAGATCAGTTGTGGAAGCCGCAATAAAAGCGGGCGCCAAGGCTGCGTATGTGGTAAAGGAACCAATTTTGGCCGCTATTGGTGCTGGCATTCCTATTTATGAACCCCAAGGGCATATGATAGTGGACATTGGCGGAGGCACCACGGATGCCGCTGTAATTTCTTTGGGAGGCATAGTAAGTTCAATATCAGTAAAAGTTGCCGGAAACAAATTGGATCAATCAATTTCCGACCACATAAAAAAACAATTTAACTTGGCTATTGGCGATCGCACCGCGGAAGAAATAAAAATAAATATTGGTTCGGCGATACCATTGGAGGAAGAGCTTGCAATGTCAATAAAAGGGAGAGATTTTTTAACCGGTCTCCCAAGGTCTTTGGAAGTTAAAACAAATGAAATTGTAAAAGCCATGGAAGGTGAATTGCGGAGTATTGTAAAAGCAATTAAACAAGTTCTTCATCAAACTCCTCCAGAACTTGCTTCGGATATTATAGAAAAAGGAGTTGTGATGACTGGCGGGGGTTCGCTTTTGCGGAATTTGAATGTTCTTATTTCCCGCTCAACGGGTGTACCTGTGGTTGTGGCAAAAGACGCGCTTTATTGCGTAGCCAAGGGTACCGGTATCGCCCTTGAACATTTGGAGGAATACAAGAGAAGTATTATTGCCAAAAAATAAAATGAGTCCATTGGATGTTGTAAAAAAGCAGACAAAAAGCGGAATTGCTCCACATGCTTATTTGTTTTACGGAACAGACAATGAAAACAAGGAAAAAGCTACTCAATATTTAAAGAACGAGTTTTTGGAAAACAAAAGCGCTGATTTTTTTGAAATTATTCCGGAAGAAGGAAATATCTCCATTGAACAAATTCGGTTTTTAAAAAATTTGGCTTCAAGAACTTCTTTTGGTGGAAAAAATATTTTTTTGGTGAGAGGTTTAGAATTTCTTACCCGAGAAGCCGAAGTGGCAATGCTTAAAACACTGGAAGATTCTTCACTAAATAATTTATTTATCGCCACAACCGAAAATTTTAATTTGTTGCATCCGACCATCAAATCGCGCTTTTGTTCTTTAAGATTTTGGGATTATAAACTCGGTTTGGGTCAGCACGTGACCCAAACCGAGTTTGGGTCAAAAGAAGACTTGGAATTATTAGTCCGAAATTTATTACTTAAATGGATGACAGAACTCCGAAAAACTTTTTCTCTGAAATACATATACAAACTTGAACAGCTTTTAAAAATAAATCAACTTCTTCCAATAACCGCCCTCAACCGTCGAATGGTCAAAGAATACATGGAAATGCTTGATGCTTATTAGTATTAATTTGTGTATAATATAAAACAATGAAAACAGCGGTTACTATTTTGGCGGTATTTTTGGTGATAGGGTTTTTGATTGCCGTGGGAACGGTTGTTTTTGGTTTTGGATCGTTTTCAAAAAGTTTACCCAAAGGCGAAGGCGGGATTTATGAATTTAATGACGGAAATTTTAAACAATTGTCTGGTAGTGTTGGACTTCGCGCGAGAGATTTTCTTTTCTCAAAAATCAATGAAAATGTAATTTACGTGGGGACAGCGGGGGATGGCATTTGGGTTTCCAAAGACAACGGGGACACATTCAAAAAAGCGCAAGACAAAGTTTTTGCGGACAGAGTGGATGTTTATGATATAGAAGAGGATTTATCCGGCAATCTTTATTCTTCTGTTTATAATTACAAAGACGACAGGGGCGCGCTTATTTTTTCTTCGTATCCTCCGGAAAATTCTTCCGAAATTTATTTTAGTTCAATTTCAAGGTTTGGGGTTTTTGGTGCATCTTTGGATGGCGGAGCCGTATCTATTGTTTCTTCAGACGGAGGTTTTTATAGAAGCGTAAATAATGGAAAATCTTGGGAATTGAGGTCTAGACGAGGAGAAGGACTTTTGAAAATGGAATCGTTTGCGGGAAATAAATATGTTTTGAATTCCGAAAATAAAATTATTGCGACATCGGACGCCGGGAAAACGTGGAAAGACGTTTCTCCAAAAATTGGTATTGGTAAAACTGGTGTTCAAAAATTTCACTTGGATAAAAGAACCGGCTCAATGATAGCCCTTTCGGATAAAATTTTGTTTTCACAAAACGGCGGAGCGAGTTGGAGAGAACTTAATCTTTTAGTTTCTCCGGGGGAGTTACCTGTCATTTCGGTGTCAATTAGTCCCGCAAATTCCAACACAATTTACGCGGCGTCAGAAAATATTTTATATGTAAGTGCGGATGGCGGAAATTCGTGGTCTGTTTTTGAAATTCCAACTTCAAGAAAAGTCGCATCGCTATTTGTTGATTCAAAAATGCCAAACTCATTATTTATTGGCACAGAATAGTTTTTATGATTAATTTAAACCAAACAGAACAAAAATTAAAAAGTGCCGTTTTAAAACTTGAAGAAGATTTGCGCGGTATTCGCACCGGTAAATCCCACGCTTCAATGGTGGAAGATATTTTTGTTGAATCTTATGGCGAAAAAGTTCCAATTTCTCATGTTGCTTCAATTGCGACTCCGGACGCAAAAAGCATTATCATAAAACCGTGGGACAAAAGTTTAATGCCGGCAATTGAATCCGCGATTCAAAAATCCAATTTAGGAATACAGCCAATTTCCGACAAAGACCAAATCAGATTGTCTTTGCCTTCGCTTACGGAAGAGAGAAGAATAGATCTCACAAAAGTGATCGGCAAAAAAATGGAGGAAGCGAGAATCTCGGTAAGGCAGGCAAGGGACGATTTTCGCAAGGAAACGCAAAGAGAAGAACAGGAAGGAAAAATTTCTGAAAACCAGAAATTTAGCGATTTTAAACACTTGGATTCTCTTGTGGAAGAAACAAACAAAAAAATAGCCGAAATCGCCGAAAAAAAAGAAAAAGAAATTTTAACTGTTTAAAATGGCTATATTGATATTTTTTATTATTTTATTACTTCTTATTCTCTCGCACGAATCTGGGCATTTTTTTACGGCCAAATTTTTTGGAATAAAAGTTGAAGAATTTGGATTTGGTATTCCACCAAGAATAGCCGGAATAAAAAGGGGGGAGACATTGTATTCTTTAAACCTTCTGCCTTTTGGAGGATTTGTTAAAATTTTTGGCGAGGAAGGACAAGAAAAAGAAGATCAAAGAAGTTTTGGAAGCAAAAACGCATGGCAGAGGTCTGCTGTTCTTTTGGCTGGAGTTGTGGCAAACATTGTTTTAGCCTTTTTAATTTTTAGTATCGTTAGCATGATTGGGACGCCGAAGGTTGTTTTGGAGGAAGAAGTTGGATTGTATCCAGACGCAAAGGTTACCATACTGGAAATAGTTCCAAATTCTCCAGCCGACTTGGCAGGTGTACAGATGGGAGATAAAGTTGGCAGTGTGAATGGGGCGGTTCCTAAAAGTTTGGAAGAATTACAAACTGTTATCAAAAAAAATGGCGGAAAGAATATAGAAATAGTATTTGAGAGGAATGGTGATATTCTAAAAAAAGAAATTACTCCCCGCGTTGATTATCCAGCGGGAGAAGGTCCTTTGGGTGTCGCACTTTCGTGGACGCGCCTTGAAAAATTAGCTTGGTATAAAGCGCCGATTGAAGGCGCAAAAATAACTTGGAATACTTTTTCTGGCACTGTTTACGGATTTTCCAGCGCCATAAAAAATTTAATTTTGGGACAAAAACAAAATGTGCAAATTGCAGGTCCCGTGGGAATTTTTAACATCACAAAAGACGTAAGCGCTACGGGATTTAACATGCTTTTGATGCTTGTGGGAATTTTGTCCGTCAATTTGGCGATAATTAATGTTATTCCATTTCCTGGGCTTGATGGCGGAAGATTTTTGTTTGTGATTTTAGAAACAATCCGCCGTAAACCGATTTCTCCAAAAATTTCGGCAATTTACCATGGAATCGGACTCGCGATTCTAATCGCTTTGATGGTTGCCATCACCCTCCGCGACGTCTCCAAGATTTTTTAATGATAAAATTAAATAAATTTGTGGTATAATATATAGGAATGGAAGATAAAATTACATATTTCGCGGAGGCGAATTTCAGGGGACTAAATAAAAAGTTTGGCATAAAAAAGCCGGACAGGCGCAAACACATGTATGTGGTGGGGAAGACGGGTATGGGCAAAACCACACTTTTGGAGAATATGGCGATGCAGGATATCCGCAACGGCGAAGGCATGGCTTTTATAGACCCTCACGGTGACACTGCCGCGAAGCTCTTAAATTTTGTCCCAGAAAGCCGTATTGAAGATGTTATTTATTTTGACCCAGCGGATACTGATTTTCCGATCGGATTTAATGTTATGGAAAATATTGATCCCGAGCGCAGGCATTTTGTGGCGTCGGGTCTTATGGGGGTGTTTAAAAAAATATTCGGACCAGATGTTTGGTCCGCAAGAATGGAATATATTTTAAATAATACAGTTCTCGCGCTTTTGGAATACCCTGGTTCTACGTTGCTCAACATAAATCCAATGCTCGCGGTAAAGGAGTTTAGAAAAAGAGTTGTTGAGTCTGTTACTGATCCAGTGGTCAAAGCATTTTGGACGCAAGAATTTGCAAAATATACAGAGCGTTTTGCGGCTGAGGCAACTCCCGCAATTCAAAACAAAGTCGGACAGTTTACATCTAATTCTTTAATCCGAAATATTGTCGGTCAGAGTAAATCCGCCTTTGATTTTAGGAAAGCGATGGATGAAAAGAAAATTTTGATAATAAATTTAGCAAAGGGCAGGGTTGGTGAGGATGCGGCGCGGCTTTTGGGGGCGATGATTGTCACTAAACTTTATTTGGCGGCAATGAGCAGGGTTGATCAACCAGACGAAGAAAAGCGTCCAGATTTCTTTTTGTATGTTGATGAGTTTCAAAATTTTGCCACGTAATCTTTCGCGAATATTTTATCGGAAGCTAGAAAGTACCGTCTTTCCTTGATACTCGCGCACCAATATATGGCGCAGCTAGATGAAACAGTGCGCGACGCGGTAATTGGCAACGTGGGCACAATGGTGGCTTTTAGGGTTGGGGCGGAGGACGCGGAGTTTTTGGAAAAAGAATTTTCTCCGGAGTTTGTGGCTCAAGATGTTGTAAATCTGGGTTTTGCCGGTATTTATTTAAAACTTATGATAGACGGAATTGCCTCGCGTCCGTTTTCGGCTACAACTTTAAAGCCAATTAAAATTGAGGAATCATCTTTCAAGGAGGAAATACTTGCATCATCCCGCAAAATTTATGGATCCGCGAGAAGCGATGTGGAAAAGCGGATAATAGAATGGCAGGAAACTTTGGATAAAGATTCTGCTTCTTCTTCCGAAAAATCAGAAAAACCAAAATTTCCGGATACTCGTCCAAAGTTTGAAGGCGTTTGCGCGGTTTGCGGGACAAAAATTCAAGTGCCGTTTGAGCCCGACCCATCGCGTCCGATTTTTTGCAAAGACCACTTGGGTATGTCTAGTCAGTATCGTCCGCCTGTGCCAAAGCCAAGTTTTACTCCGCCAAAGCCGGCTTTTTCTCCTCCGCCAGTGGAACCCAGACGTGAATCTCCGAGGACTTTTTCAACGCCTCGTTTGCCTCAAAAAGAAAATGACGGTTTCATCTCTTTAAAAAACTTAAGGCGCCCTCCGCCAGCAACACCAAGACCGCAGGAAAAAAATAGCGATCTTTCAGCTCTGCGCGAGGCTTTAAAAAAATCCATGGAAAAGTCAAAAGAAGTTATACCAAAACAAGAAGAGGGTGGAGCAAAAACCTTAAAGCCTGGGGATAAAATAGAAATTTAAAATGTTTTTACGTAAAATTATTTTTTTAATTTTTATACTGATTTCTATTTCTTACGGTATTTTTACTTCACGCGGGGTTTTGTTTGCTCCGAATCTTGATATTTTTTCACCAAAAAATGGAGAACATATTATGGGAACCAATGTTCACTTTTCTGGAAAAACAATTTCAAAGGCGCAAATTTGGGTTGATGGCGCAAGGGTGGAAAGCAATGAGGAGGGGTTTTTTGAAGGCGCTATGATTTTCCACCCCGGATACAACGAAATGGGATTTTCCGTCAAAAATCGCTTTGGCAGAGAGTCAAAAGAAGTCCTTCAATTCGTGGTTGAATAGTTCAAAATAGAGCTATTTTTACCCTGAGCTAGTCAAAAGGTATCAAAAACCATTGACAGAATCTATTTTTGGGTGTATAATTGCTAAAAGATTGAAATAAGGGAATTTTAGCCTAAAACAACCAAAAAACGGAGGGATTCAATGAGAGTAGATGTTGTTTTGTACAACACGCAAGCCGGCCAGAAGCAGAATTTGGAAGGTCTTTGTCCACGAGACATTGAGGTGCCGACAGGTTTTAAAATCAGCGGTGGACAGAGGAAGTTCATCGTGCTTTTGAGCGACAACCGCGACCAAGTTGTCGTCGCCATCGGCGAACTGCTGAGTGAGAAGTACTACTACCACAAGGACATTTTGAGACTCGCCAAGAAGGAATTCTCCGAGTGTGCGATCTACGGCGGCGGGCAAGTGGACTTTGAACTCCAATCTCACAGTCCATATTGGTTCGCAGGTTTTTCTGGTTCGTCCGGAGACTTCGGTGTTTTCGACAAGATTCTGCTCGAGAGCGAGGTGCTCAAATCTGTGGCGAAAGCCATGAATATGGTGGTGCACATCGAAATGAAACTTGCCAATCAACAGCAACCGTAAAAAAGTTTCCAAGGAGGCATATGGGTGAATTGCTCCAAGCCCTCCGAGGCGCGAAAGTCATAGCGCGGGGAATGTGTGACGGAAGTTTAGTCACGCACTACCTGCTCCCTGACGGCCGCGTCCTCGAGGTAGTCACGAAGACTACCAAAAATTGAGGGCACGAAATCACCATGGATGGTTTGCCAAAAATCTTTGGCAGTAAAAGCACGAGTCGTCAGTTGTATCACGGGTAGATCTGACGTAAATAAAAATCACACACGTGAGGTTGGAAGGCACTTTCCAAGAGGTTAGGACCGAAATTCGGAAACTCCTAACCACTTCTTCTAAGATTGTTTGAAAAAGTAATTTTAGAAGAGGTTCTTTGAAGGAAGTAAAGTTTAAATTAACGTAGCCGATGAATCTGTTGCACAAGCGAGAAGGCGCGGTGCGATG
>DATDXD010000022.1:0-17319 GCA_036517275.1 Minisyncoccota bacterium | reverse complement strand
ACGCGCGAACGGTCCAATGGATTTTTTGTGGGACCATAAGCTGAGTTTTCAGTGGAAGCACCCATGGCAAATTCGTCCATGTTTGTTCTGCCTAAAATTATCGCGCCGGCTTGTTGAAGTTTTTTTATTGCCATGGCACTGTACGACGCAACATAATTTTCTAAAATTTTAGAAGCCGAGGAAGCAATTTTTCCTTCAATTAAAATGTTGTCTTTTACTGCCACCGGCACACCCCACAATATGTCCGGAGTTTCTCCGGAAGCAATTCGTTCGTCAATTTTTTGCGCCTGCGCAATTGCGTCGTCCTCAAAAATCTCAAGATAAGCATTGAGTATTTTATTTTCTTTTTTTATTTTTTCTAAAAACCCGAAAACTGCCTCTCTTGCGGAAGTTTTGCCAGTTTTTAATTTTTCGTGAAAATCTAGAACTGTCATTTTTTTATAACCGCTTTGACCTTTAAGTATGTTTTTTCTTTTTCCGGAAACGCGCTTATCAAATTTCCAACCAATTGTTCGTCAAACTCTTTTGGATTTTCGTCTTTACGAAAAACATTTTTTAAATCTGCGGCATGGGTCATTTCTGGGACATTAGAAATATCAACTTCTTTCAGCTGTTCCACAAAATCCAAAATCTTCTCCAAATCTCCAACGAGATCTTCTGTTTCTTTTTCTCCAAACTGCACTCTAGCTAAACTTTTTAGATGTTCAATTTCTTTTTTACTAATTTTTTCTTCTGACATACCAATACTCTATCACAAATTTTTTACTTTATCATCTTCAAAAATTCGGATTCGGTTATTATTTTTACTCCGAGTTTTTGGGCGTCCCGGTATTTTGAGCCGGGATTTTCTCCAACAACAACAAAACTTGTTTTTTTACTTACAGAACCAGAGGTTTCTCCCCCAAGAGCGCGCACCTTATCTTTGGCTTCGTCTCGACTTATAGATTCAAGTTCACCTGTAAATACGAAAGACTTTCCGTCTAGTCCATAGTCCTTAGTCATTAGTTTATAGTCTTCTACTTTTACGCCAACCTCTTTGAGTTTGCGCAAAAATTTTTTATTTTTTTCATCGGAAAACCATTCAAAAATACTTTTTGCCACCTTAGGACCAATATCGCGTATATTCTCCAAATCCTCAAAATTTGCTTTGGATAAGTCGTCAAACTTTTTAAATTTCTTTGCCAAATCCAACGCTGTTTCTTCTCCCACATGTAAAATTCCGAGAGAATAAATAAATCTTGATAAAGAAATTTCTTTTGATTTATTTATTTCGCGCGTCAAATTTTGCGCAGACTTTTCACCAAACCTTTCAAGTGGTTCAATATCTTGTTCTTTTAATTTAAAAATATCCGCGCCGTCATAAATCAAACCGTAGTCCAAAAATGCGTCCAAAATTTTCGGACCCAGCCCTTCAATATTAAAAGCCTTACGCGACACAAAATGATACAACCACTCGCGATGCCGCGCCGAGCAATTTTTATTTACGCAAAAGTGATTAACCTCGCCTTCTTTTTTTTGAATTTCTTTTCCACAAACCGGACAGTTCTTTGGAATATGAAAGGTTTTTTCTTTTCCGGTGCGAAGCCCTAAAAGCACTCTTTTTATATCTGGTATCACATCTCCGGCGCGCCCAACAATCACATTATCGCCAATTTTTACTCCGAGTCTTTTTATTTCATCCTCATTGTGAAGAGTGGCTCGGCTCACTGTGACACCCGCTATTTCAACCGGACGCAAAACAGCCACAGGAGTTAAAGCGCCAGTTCGCCCAACTTGCACAATAATATCTTCCACAATAGTAATTGCCTCTTTGGGAGAAAATTTAAAAGCTATCATTCCTCTGGGGGCTTTTCCAACCACCCCAAGATCACGCACTAATTTATTATTATCTATACTCACAACCAAACCATCAATATTATACGGCAATTTTTCGCGAATGCTTACTATTTTTTTATAATGCGAAAAAACATCTTTCTTTTCATTACAAACTTTTTCCAATTTTTCGTCTGTTTTAAAACCAAGTTCCCGCAAAGTGTTATGTTTTTCATGATGAGTTTTAAAATCAGGACCTAAAATATCGTAAGCAAAAAAATCCATTTTGCGCAAAGCGGTTATTTTGGGGTCCAGCTGACGTATGGAACCCGCGCCAAGGTTTCTGGAATTCGCGTAAATTTTTTCGCCAACTCTTTTTTGTTCCGCATTTATCCTTTCAAAATTTTTTTTTGTTATTATGGCTTCACCCCTCACTTCAATTAAGTCTTTTTGTAAAATAGAAAGTGGGACCGATTCCATTGTTTTTACATTTTGACTTACATCTTCACCAGTAATTCCGTCTCCTCGCGTAGCCGCGTACTCCAAAACACCGTTTTTATAAACAATACTTATGGCAAGCCCGTCAAATTTTGGCTCAATAAAAAAAGAAAATTTTGCCAAAGTTATTCTTTTTTGTATGCGTAAAAGCCATTCTTCAAATTCTTTTTCCGAAAAAATATCCTCCAACGAAAGCATTGGAAATCGGTGTTTTATTTTTTTAAATTTAGAAAGTGCTTTTCCGCCAACTCTTTGGGTTGGAGAATCTGGAGTAACAAATTCTGGAAATTCATCTTCCAGTTTTTTTAATTCATGCTTTAGTGAATCCAGCGCTTCGTCAGAAATTTCCTGCTTGTCTAAAACATGATAGAGATACCTGTGGTGATTTATTTCTTTTTTTAACTTTTCTATCCTTTTTTTCGCTTCTTCTTTTTTCATATCTTGATCCTAATAATTAACTCTTAATCCTCTTTGCACTGTTTTTGAAGAGTTCACACAAATGTTTTTACCTTGAGACTCTACTACTGTGTTGGCGCCTTTTGTAACTTCCACCGTAGCGCACGAACCATCGCTAAAAGGAATTGTAAATCTGCTAAATCCACTAACACCTCCCACTGTAAATGTATCACCGTCGCAAGTAATAGAAGATGTTGAAGAAGTGGCAAAAGCATTTCTTTCAATATCCCAAAAAATGGCGCATTCTATACCGGAGTCCGCGGCATAAAAAGCTATGAGAGATTCTTTGGATGTTCCAGAAAATTCCAATTCAGAAAAAAGCAAAGTAAAAATTCCTAGCCCCAACGTCAACACCAAAGATGAAACAAAAACCGCCAAAAGCAATGTGATACCTCTTTTGTGTGTCATCTTTGTATTTTTCTTTGACTAACGGTGGTTTGTAAATTCAACTCCGACCTTGTGCTTCCGGACCCCGACACGCCTTTTGCAACTATTGTAACCCGAGGATGCGGATTTGATATAACATAAAAAGTTAAATACTCTATTGTGATGTCTGGCGATGTCAGCGGTTGAAAATCTCCATTACCCTCCTTTTTTTGAATCCTATTATTTTGCGATTGATAAGTTATGGTGCTTCCGGCAACATTATTAAAAGTAAACGAAGGTCCTCCAGTAGAACAATCTTTTAAAGAATTGTGAGGAATTGGAGGAACATCAGAAATATTTGAACCGCAATAATAAAAATCTCCAGTTCGTATGTCACGGGCGATAGTTTCCAAAGCAAAACGTAAATTGTCTTGGGTGGACTGCAAAACCAAAGCTTTTTTTTGCGCATTGGTAAGCGCCAACAGTGAACCCACACCAATAAGAACGGCTATGGCAAAAACACCCATAGATACTATCATTTCCAACATTGTAAATCCTTTTTTTTGCATATTTTACCAGTCAAGCATTGAGGTTGATAAAGTAAAATCGTGATTTCCAAATCTATCCGACCATCTTACTGAAGAACTTACTTTAACTTCGTCCGAACCAACATCGGAAGTTCTTATTATTCTTACAAACATTGTATCCAAACCGGAATCGTAATTATATAAATCCAACGTGTCATCAAATTGAAGCGGGGCGCAATTAGCGGAGCACGCGCCAACAGTCAAATCTTTTGGGTCAATAAAACAACCATTCGCGGAACCGCAAGTCGCAAGCCCGTTCATCCAATTTTTTTTGGGATCTGAAAGTCTGTTATTGAGACGAATATTTTTAACAAGCTCTAATCCTTCCTGCGCCAAATTGGAAGCTGTAATTGTATTTTTTGCCACCGATGCCGAACGTATACTCTGTGATGATAAAGCCATTGGTCCAATGATCGCAGAAACCAAAATAGCAATCGCGATTGTGGTTTCCAAAAGCGAAAAACCTTTACCCTGAGCAACGTCGAAGGGCTTATTCAATTGATATTTGTCCTGTGGACCAAATAATGACATTTTTTTGAATTGAACCATCCAAAGACCGTAAAACGACTTTAATGTCATTATAACTTAACGCCAAACCGCCATCTACTCCAATTAAAGAAATTGTGGGACCAGGACGTTCGTAAACAATATCAGCAAGAGAAAGAGCGCAGGAACCCTGTGGAACAGATTGAGAGTTTCCACAAATTTCCTTCACTTCAACTCTTTTTTCAACCGAAAATTTTTCAACCAATTCTCCGGAAATTTCGTCAAAACGGTAATTTTTATTCGGAAAATCCGCGAAAAGATTGTAATGAATGCGATCGCCGGTGGAAATACTAACTCCATACGGCGGAAAAACACCAGAACCCGGTTGGAATTCACGAACCGCCAAAGCGTAAGACTGCGCCTTGCGCAAAGAAAGAACAAGCTTGCCCGCTTCTTGTTCAATACCAACACGTTCGCTAAATTCCGGAAATGATGAGAGTGTCACCGCGGCAATTACAGCAATTACACCAACCACAACAACAACTTCAATTAAGGTAAAGGCTCTTATTCGAATTTCCATAAAACTTGGTCGCCGGAATTGATTTTTACCTCAATCGGAGACGCAAAAATTCTTTCGTTGTTCACATATAGCGTCCATTGTCTGCCGTTCTCGTCATTTTCTATCTTATCGATAGAGGAAGGATAAAAATCTTCCGCAACATTTACTTCCAAAAATGAATGCGCGTTTGCTTGTTGAAGGGTATCCCAAGCTGTTCTACTCATGTTAGACGAGCCCCAAAACTTTTTTTCTACGCCATTTCCATAGTCCACAGATACCACAAAACCTTCGGACTTTTTGTATCCAGCAGAAAATGGCAATATCAAAATTAAAATCAAAAACGCCAACAAAACTCCCAAAAAAGATATCCAAGTTTGTTTTTTAAAAATAAAGTAACTCATATATAAATTTTAACATATCAGCGAAGTACCAAACAAGAAAGGCGGATAAAGCAAGAAAAGGACCAAATGGCACCTCACTTTTTATTGTAAACTTTTTAGTAAACACAATCAACAAAATAATCCCTACCACGGCTCCCAACCAAAAAGAACCAACAAGCATAAACAAACTAAGTGGATAACCCAAAAATAAAGCCAGAAAAAAGGCTAGATCCGCGTCCCCCCTGCCCATCCAGCGCCCATTTGAAAATCTCCAAAGTGAATAAAAAAACAAGAAAATAACCACAGACGCCGACAACGAAAAAAAACCAGTATATTTAAATTTTTCAATATTTAAATATTTAAATAAGTGTTCTACTAACGCAAACATGGCAAATAACCACAAAAAATGCCTATCTATAATTTTATGTTTAAAATCATAGACCGCAATAAGCAAAAGAACAACAAAAGCCGTAAAGTAAAAACAAAATGTCCAAAACCGAGCTTCGGACAAAATTGCAACAGCGAGAAAACCCGTAAGTGTTTCAATAATTGGATATTGAATTGAAATTCTGCTTCCGCAACCAAGGCATTTACCACGTTGAATTAAAAAACTCGCGATCGGAACAAGCTCAAACCATTCTAATTTTTTTCCGCACGAAAAACACCGGGAACGGCCCTTTAAAACCGTTTCACCGGTGTTTTTTCTAAACAAAATTGCGTTTAAAAAACTGCCAATTATCGTGCCAAAGGCAAATACCGCAAAATACACATTAATTGGTCAGATCGTAACAATAACGACTACTTTCGTTTCCACAACCATCACCATCCGGAGAATCAACTGTTGATCCAGTACACCCAGAAGGAATACTATCCAAATCCCCAGTCAAAGCGGCATGAGTAGAATCCTCCAAAGAGGCACCTATGTGATATTGTGTTGTACTACATTTAAAGTAGGGGTATGCTCCAGCCAAAGGATCAGCGGGAAGTGCTTGAATATAGGTCGGTACAAGGGCGGAAAGCGTTGCGGAAGCTGGAAAATCGCGATTCGCGTCAAAATAAAGTTCCAGAGCAAGACGCAACTGACCAATATCCGCAACTCTTCGCGCGTCGCGTGATTTTTTTCTAGCACTATTGAGAGACGCCAAAACCACAGAAGACAAAATACCGATAATAGCAATAACTACCAATAGCTCAATTAATGTAAAGCCTTTTTTTTGATAAAAATTTTTCATATGTAATTAGTTGTTAGCTAGTAGTACACTGATTTTCAGTACAAGTTATAGTTTTTCCGTCACCACCCACAACAACATTATAAGCAGAGCCGGTTGTCTGAGAAAAAGACGCTGTGGTATAAGTCCAATTTGGTGGCAATGCAGGCCAAACCGCACCCCCGTCAGTCGCTCCACAAATATCTGCACCCACAACAGGACTCACAATTGCCGTGCCGTTAAATAAACAATCAGAAAGAATTGGTTGAACAGCTTTTAGTGTAGATTGAGCAGCTGCTGTGCGAGCTTTTGTTCTCGCTGTTCCCAAACTAGCAAGTACCACGGCTGACAAAATACCGATAATAGCAATAACTACCAGTAGCTCAATTAATGTAAAGCCTTTTTTATTTTTTTTGAACATATTTTTCTAAATATTTAAATTAATCGACCTATGAGGTAATAATAATACAATTAAAAAGCTGTTGAAAGATTGTAAATGGGGATAAGTACCGATGCCACCAAAAGACCGACCCCAAGACCAAGCGCCAAAATAAGTATGGGTTCAATTAGAGTCACTAAATTGTCCACCATATTATCCACGTCTCTTTTATAAAACCCGGCCAAACTTTTTAAAATATAGTCTAATTTTCCAGTTTCTTCGCCTATTCGTATCATCTGCGAAAAAAGCGAAGGAATATCTTTGTATTTTGAAAGAGAGTCAGAAATCATGGATCCCCCCTTAACTGACTCAAGCGAATCAACCAAAATCCTTCTATATATTTCGTTGTCCACCACTTCAGATGTTATATCTAACGCACGCAAAGCGGTAATTCCTCCAGAAAGAAGCGTGCTTAAATTGTCCGCTATTCTGGAAAGATATATTTTTCTGTAAAGATTGCCAATAATCGGTATGGAAATTAAAAAACGAGCAAAATAAACTTTTCCGTTTCCAGTGTGAGCATATCTAAAAATAAACACGCCGAGCAAAGCAAGAAAAATAAGAACAAAAAATCCAAAATTTCTAAGAAAATCGGACGCGCCTATAACTATTTTAGTATAAATGGGCACAGCTTGTCCCGTTTCTTCCAAAATAGTGGAAAGTTTTGGAATTACAAAAACAAGCATCAAAATCATAACAACAACAAAAGCCGAAAGTACAAACGCCGGATAAATTAAAGCGTTTCGCGCTTTGCGCTGGAGCTCAAAAGTTCTTTCCAAATAATCCGCCAAAAATTTAAATATCTCTTCAAGTTTTCCAGATTCTTCTCCGGACTTTACCATTGATACATAAAATCGTGAAAAAACTTTTTCATGGCGAGAAAAGGCTTGTGATAAAGAAATACCCCCCTGAATATCATCCAACACATCAGACAACACTCTGCGCAAAGTTTTATTTTCCGTCTCACTTATTATAATATTCAGAGAATTTACTATTGGCACCTTGGCTTCAAACAAAGTAGCAAGCTCCCTAGAAAACAAAACAACATCTTGCATTTTTACGCTTGAAAAAAAATCAAGAAAAGAGAGCAAACCCGCAAGTCCTTTTGGTTTTTCTCCAACGGGTTCAATAAAGATAATTAATAAATTTTTTCTTTGAAGCGCCCCCACCGCCAAATCCAAACTTGCGGCATCCAACGTGCCTTTGGTTTCTTTACCATCTTGTGTTTTTGCGGTGTATTTATACTGCATATTTTATAATAAACCTTTTAATTCTTTTGGATTCAATGAAAAAGTAAGAGCGTTTTCTGTAGAAATTTCACCTCTGCGAACAAGGTCAGAAAGAGATCTGTTGAAACTAAGCATGCCTGCGTCCATGTTTGTTTCTATCACCAAATCAAGTTCATACGATTTTCCTTCTCTTATCAAATTCCTTACAGCGTCATTTGAAATCAAAAGTTCATAAGCTATAATAAGCCCGCCTTGAGATCTTGGTAAAAGTCTCTGTGAAAAAATACCCAAAAGAGAACTTGAAAGCTGCGCGCGTATTTGCCCTTGTTGAGCTGCCGGAAAAGAATCAATAATCCGATCAACCGTTTGAGAAGCGTTATTTGTATGCAAAGAGGAGAAAATTAAATGTCCTGTTTCGGCGGCGGTTACCGCGGCAGCCATTGTTTCGTAATCCCTCATTTCCCCTATCATGCCAACATTTATATCCTGTCTAAACGCAGATTTTAAAGCGCTCGCAAAACTTTCGGTATCCGAACCCACCTCTCTTTGGTCTATAATTGAACGATCCGGAGTAAAAATATATTCTATCGGATCTTCTATGGTAACTATATGTTCGGCTCTTTCATGGTTTATTTGATCAACTAACGCCGCTAAAGTTGTGGATTTTCCATGTCCAGTTGGACCCACCACCAAAAAGAAACCTTGTTCTTTTTTGGTAAATTGAGAAAGTATTTTTGGAAGACCAAGTTCCTCAATAGTTCTTACAACAAAAGGAATCAATCGCATCGCTATACCAATATATCCCTTTTGAAAAAAAACATTGACCCTAAACCTAGCTTTGTCTTTAAAAGAATACGAAAAGTCAACTTCTTTTTTTTGCAAAAATTCCGCAAATCGTTCTTTACCAAGCAAAACCTCCGCAATTCCAGCCACGTCTTTTTGCGACAAAACAGGTTTTTGTGAAAGAGAAGTAAGTTGACCTGCTATGCGCAAAAACGGACGAGAGGCGGAAGAAATATGAAGATCTGAAGCATTAACTTCCACCACCGATGTTAACAGGTCTTCTAATAATTTTTCATACATACTTTTACTATATATTTAAAGATTTAAAATTTGTTTTACCTTTTCTAAAACCTGTGATGGGGTAAAATCCGCCTTAATTATATAATCATCGGCGCCGGAAGAAAAAGCTTTGTCTATGTTTTCCCTTTGGTCCAAATTACTCAAAGCTATAATTTTTACGTTAGTTCCAGCTTTTTCCCTTAACGCTTTGATTGTTTCAAATCCATCCATGTTTGGCATCACCATATCAACTAAAATAAAATCTGGGACAAATGATTGAATCTTTTCCAAGGCTTCGCTTCCACCTTTTGCGCCCTCAACCAAAAACCCACCCTCTTTGAATTTGACGGAATACATATCAAGCAAAAACTCATCGTCGTCTATTATTAAAATTTTTATCATGAATTTAAAATAAAACCACCTTTTTTATATTACTTCAAAAAGTTCCTCTAATCCAACTTTTCCTTCCAAAACTTTTACAACTCCGCTCTGGCGCATAGTTATCATACCCTGTTTTTTGGCAATTTCTTCTATGTCTGTCTCTGAAGGCTTTTGCAAAATAAGTTTTTCTAACTCTTTGTTCATGGATAAAACCTCATATACCCCTATCCTGCCCTTTGTTCCTTTTGGACACGAAGATGATACTTTTCCCCTGTATATTGATTTTGGAATTTTTATAGAATTTTTTAAATCTTCTGGCATTTCTTTTATTTCTCGCGCGATTATCTCCCCCACTGAACCTTCAACCACAACTTCATCTTTTGAATCGTCGCACAAAGTTCTTACCAACCTTTGACCTATAGCAAGCACCAAAGTGGGAGCTATAAGATACGGGTCCACTCCCATATCTATAAGCCTTGGAATAACTCCTATAGCCGTATTTGTATGGAGTGTAGAAAAAACAAGGTGCCCTGTAAGAGCCGCGTGAATGGCAAGCTTTGCCGTTTCAGTGTCTCGTATCTCTCCAACCATCAAAATATCCGGATCCTGCCGCAAAATATGCCTGATTCCTTGCGCGAAATCATAACCAATTTCCGGACGCACTTGCGACTGATTGACTCCTTCTATTGAATACTCAATTGGATCTTCCAAACTTACCACGTTCCACTTTTCCTGATTTAAAGAATCAAGCATTGCGTAAAGAGTGGTTGATTTTCCGCTTCCAGTAGGTCCAGTAATTAAAATAAGTCCATAAGGTTTTGTAAGACTCTCGCGAACCAGTTCCAAATTTCTGCCTTCAAGTCCAAGATTTTCTAAAGACGGAATTCCTGTTTTGGAGTCCAAAATCCTAATTACAACTTTTTCACCAAAATAAGTTGGAAATGTTGATACTCTAAAATCTATCTCTCTGTTGCTAATTTTGGCTGAAAACCTGCCGTCTTGGGGTTTTCGTTTTTCGTCAAGTTGCATGTTTGTCAAAATCTTAATGCGCGAAACAATCGGTTCATGAACTTTTTGAGGCAAAACCAAATTTGTCGTTAAAACCCCGTCAACCCTGAAACGCACGCGCAATCGATCTCTTTCTGGCTCTATGTGAATATCAGACGCTCTGCCTTCAGCGGCGTGACGCAAAATTACCGCGACCATTTTAGTTATTGGAGCCTCTTCCACAAAAGCAGCAGTCTCCTCTGCGACCGGTTTTTCAAATTGCGAAAGATCTTCATCTTTTAAGGCGGTTTCCAGTTCGCCCAAAACTTTGCTTACTTCTCCGGAAATTCCTTTGTATTCTTCAAAAATTGAGTTGAGATCTTTTTGGGAAATAAGAAAAATTTTAAACGGCCTATTCAAACGGGATGCTATAAATTTTAAAGCTTCTTTGGATTCTATATTATCCGGATCAACCATGCCTATCTGCATAACATCGTCTTCAAAACCAATCGGAGCAAATTGGTAATGCCTCGCAGATTCCTCGGGAATATGTTTTAAAAGCTCAAAATCAATTTTCTTCCCACGCAAAGAAAGTGTTGGAATATCCAAAGCTTCTCCTTTTGCTTTAAGAATAATTTCTTCTCTTACTCCGCGCTCCAACAACTCTTCTTCCTCGGTAATATCCTTTTTTTTAGATTCTTTGCGAATATCCGAAGCTTCTTTTTCGTCAATTTCGTTATAAGAAACAAGCACGTCTAAAAGTCCTTTTGCCATGAGTTAATTATAGCAAACTGAATTAAATCGGCACAAATGGGTTTGTTCTGCCTTTCTTTATCTCTGTGGATGGCGATGGTGCCGTCTCAAGTTCTATAAATCTTGGGTCCGCAAAAAATGAGGTATCTATTTTAACCACATTGATATTCCGCAAATTTATTATTTTTTTATCTCCCTTACCGTAATAAGCATCTGCCTGAACTATAAACTCATACAAATTGGTCTTTCCGACTGAAAAAGATATATTAGTCACATCTATTACTCTGGAATTTTTTTCAAGCGCGTTAAGAAATGATTTGAAAGATTCGTAACCGGCGGAAACCACAAACGACAAATCAATTGTATTAAACATTGAATTGGACGCTTGAATGGCTTTTGTTCCATTGTCTTGATCTATTTTAAACTCCGCCCTTCTTAATCTCACACTCCTGTCCTGAGCTATTTTCTCCAAAGAAACAAGAATCCCTCCTGTATCCGTGCCTTGTGGCATAACTTGATTTAATTTTTCCAAATCTGATTTGGAAATTGAATTGTATGTGGATAACAAATTATCTCTTGTTTCCTGTAAACTCCTAAGTTCAGAAAACGTGTTGTAAACTCCGCCTCTTTCAATACGAAGAATGGAAATTTCCTCCCACAAAGGCTTTGCCACCCAAAAAATTAGAGCTATTCCCCCCAAAAAAAGCAAAATTGAAATTATTGAACGCATTTATTTAAAATTTAAAGTTAAAGTAAACGCTACTCGACCAGTATCGCGCAAAGTAAGATTTGAAAAAACAGCACTTTGAATTTGCTCCAGCGATTCAAAAGTCATTGATTGCGAAGCTATGGCGGAATAACTTAACGCCTCCCCCAAAAGCACCAAAGATTTTTGCGCATGCTCAAAAACAAATGAATTATAAAAAACTTGAGGAAGGGTATTCTCTTCCAATAGGAAAAAAATGTCCGATTGTTTTAAATGTTTGTCCAATATGTTTTTTCCGGCGGATATAGAGTTTGAAACTCTAGTAATTTCAGATATAAGCGCGCTGTCAAATTCTGCTTCCAATTTGGAAAGAGTGGATTTACCTTCCTCCAACGAATTAAAAACATAATTTCTATAAAAAAGTAGCCCGCCGGATAAAAATGCTGTGGCAATAAAAAAAATGAAAGAAAGACGAAAAAACACGTTCGTTCCTCCTGGTATAAAAGCTGTTTCCCGTATCGCAGTTTTTTTAGGTATTAATGATTCTCCGTCCATTCTTTAAATTTTTAAATCTTTAAATGTCTAAAAGTTTTTAAGCGCAAGTCCAATGGCATTTGTAAATGTTGCTCCTATTTCTTTGAGCGAAGGCTCCAAAAATGCCGGATACACAACTTTGGAAAATGGATTTGTTGTTTCCACCTCCACTCCATATTTCTTTATTATACTATCATTTATGTTTTTAAGCATAGCTCCGCCTCCACCGACTATTACTTTGTCAATTGTCTCCCCACCCCTTCTCTTCCAATCAAGCAAAAAACTCTCTCCCGCGCTGTTTATAATATCCACAATTGGTTCTATTACTTGTGAAATTCCTTCTGTCTCGGGACTGTGCGTAAGTCCAACTTCTCTTTTTAAAATCTCCGCGCGCTCAAAATCCACCCCCAATGATTGAGACAGTGTTAGGGAGATATCTTGCGAACCTTTTTCAATGTTATATGACGCGCGAATCGCCCCCGCGTCGGCTATCGCGAACTTTACGCTTCGCGCCCCAAAATCCATAAGCAAAACTGTGCCCAAATCCCTCCGTAAAGAGGCCCTCGCAAAAGAAAATGGTTCTATTTCAAAAGACGCTATTTCCAAGCCTACTTCCAAAAAAATATTTTTGTAGTTTTCAATAATATCTTTGGGTACCGCCGCCAAAAAAATTTCGGCGAAACTTCTGGTTCCGGAACCTATTGATGTCTCCGCTCTTTCCCTTCCAGAAGGAGGCAAAACCCACCAATCCACAATTACGTCCGTAAGTGGGACTGGAATATATTTTCTCGCTTCGTATGGTATGGCTTCTTTGAGCTCAGCGTCCGGAAGCCTTGGCATGCGCATTAAAGTAAGAAAACTGTGGCGCAAAGGAATTGATAAAACAGCGCTTTTTGCGGTTATTTTTGCTTCTTTTACCAAATCCGAAATTGCCTCTTTTAATTTTTCGGCGCTTACCGCCACAGATCGTCCAACATCTCCGGTACCGTAAGACGCCAGAGAAATTTCTCCGTAAGTTTCAAGTATTGCCCGTTCTTTTTCTTTGCGCAATTGGGCGACTTTTATGCTTGACGTGCCAATATCAACACCTAAAAAGCGATTTTCTTTTTGAAATCCAGAAAAAAAATTTTTTAACTTTTCTAGTGGCGGCATTTATGGTCTAATTGTATCACGTTTAAGCGTAATGAAAAACGAACACTCAAAATTTATCCACAAACTTCAAAACCTGTTTTTGAATTTATTTGCTCCCAGAAACTGCGTTGGATGCCAAAAAATAAATGAAGTTTTGTGCAAAAACTGTTTAAACTCCTCGTATAAGTTTGGGGGGGCGTGCGTATTTTGCAATTTTAGGAATAACACTGGAAAAATCTGCCAACAATGTCTGCCTGTGCGGTCAGGCATTGATAGAATGCTCTGGGTTGGAGAATACAAAAACGCGCTCAAAAACGCGATACAAGAATTAAAGTATAAAAAACGAAAAGAGTTAACAAAACCATTGGCTGAATTGCTCTATAAAAAATTTCGAGAATATTACCCAAAATACAAGATGGAAAATTTTAGAGTAATTCCAATCCCAATGCACCCACAAAAAGAGCAGGCGCGAGGGTTTAACCAAGCAAAACTTTTAGCAAAAGAATTTGGAAAAATATCAAACATTGAAGTTTTATCTGATTTTTTGCTTAAAACAGAAAACACCCTGTCCCAAGTAGAAACAAAAACAAAAGAAGAAAGAATGAAAAATTTAGAAGGAGCGTTTAAAAAAGCTCCCCTCCTTAATAAGGAGGGGGTTATGAGAGGTAAAACGATTATTTTAATTGACGATGTTGCAACTACCGGCGCGACTTTTTTGCACGCGTCACGCGCGCTGGGAGATGAAGTTAAAATCATCTGCCTTGCAATCGCGCACGGTTATTAAAAGTATGGCTTGAGGCGCGCTATGGTTTTTTGCCAAAATTGTTTATCCAGCTCTGGATCCATACTCCGCCAATTTGCGCGTTCCGGATATCCTAAAATTTCCGCGGCAACAGTCCGCAAATACTGCAAAGGCGCGGGTGGATTCCAACAAATCATTCCTTTGCCATTCAAAGCTGTCCAAAAAAGGTATGGTTCTTGACGAGATTCGTAAATATCGCGCAAAAATAAATAGTTGGTTATTTCATTTACTTCGCATCCGGTAAAATCCGTAAGCACTTTTGGTGTAATATCCAACACCGCCGGCAAAAAATGCAAATGCGCGTGCTTTACACTCTGTCCCACAACGCCATGCTCAAACATAGTAACTGGATATTTTTTAAATGGGTTAAACCGAAATTCTTTTGAAACAGCGTTGCGAATTTTTATCGCAATTGAAATAGCGGACTTCGCTCGAGAAGCATCAAGCGCTGCCATGCACGGAGTGTGTTCCTTTGGAATCAATAGAGTGTATCCCCCTTCAGTTATCTGCCCCAAAGAAGCAACAACATAAAAATTATCAATTTCAGCAATTATCCTTTCTTCAAATTTCGTTCTGTTGCAAAAAGCGCAATCTTCTTTGCTCATCTTTTCCTTCAAAAACAATCCTATACAAAATTACCATAAGGTGGTAGAATGTGTAAAGAAATTTTTTCTGACCAAAAAGGGCAAAAAACAAAGATGGTAGAAACAGCATCCGACCAGCACGAACTTTCTTTGATGGAATTACTGCGCGGATTTATGGAATGCGCGAATTCTTTGGGAAAAACCAGCTTTCCTCCGTTTGAGGACAAGTTGTGGCATATATTTTTATTTAAACTCAAAGACGAACACGGAATTGATTTTTATCCACTTCTTGAATGTGTGGGACCTTTTGATTGGGATGGAGATTTTCCCAAATGCAGAGATTTTAATGTGGAAATGTTTGGATTGCGATATGTTTGTTTCAGTAAAACCGCCGGTGGAAGAGTGGAGCTTGACCAAAACAAAATACGCAAAGAAAATCCATTATTGCGGTATTGCCCACAAATAGCGCACTGCGCCATAAAACTGGCGGAAAAAATACCCGGATTTTTTGAACCCCGCTAAAGCGGGGTTTTTTCTAAATGCTATAATTTAAAAAGGAACCGTTTTTTACACCTGTGTATACAGTAACAAAAATGAGTGTGTTTGTCAAGCGCGAATTGTGGCGCTTTGTAAAATTATTTCAAACACATCCGCCACTGTGGCAATTACAATAGAAATAAAAATAGTCACAATTGCCACAGCAAGAAAACCAGCCGGATCGTCTCCTTCAGCATGAAATATCCTTATATATAATCCGACCATCAAAATTAAAACACTAAGTACGATTGCGCAATATTTTATAGTCCTTAAAGCCTTAACAGAGTTTAATGAAAATATTTTATTTTGCCCGATATATCCGAGTAATTTAAACGCTTGATACAGCGCAACAAAAAATGGAATAGATGCCAGGTACCCGTAGATTATAAACGGATCAGAGTAAATACTAAACAAGTCTAAGTTTATGGCTCTTCCCTCGGTCAATGGAAACCGGATCATTATGAACAGTGCCACAATGCCAATAAGCACAATGACTACCCGCAAAAAAAATATTGAGCCTTTTTTCATAGAAATTTTTTGGTAAGTAATAAATATGGTTTAATCTATTTCTGGTTTTACTTTTATTTTCCCAACTGGCGGAGGTGGGAGGATTCGAACCTCCGAATCGGTTTCCCGATTAACAACTTAGCAGGTTGCTGCATTCAACCACTCTGCCACACCTCCAATTTTCAAACCATAACATAAATTTACTATAATCAAAATCCTCCGTATGGAGGATTTTGGTTTGTCGACTATTTAAAATTATTTTGTCTTACTTAAAACCGCAGCAAGGCTTCCATTTGCGACAATGCTCCGAATACTTCGTAAAAGTTTGACTGCAAGAAAAAATCCGGAAATACCAGTAGCAGATATCAAAACCAAAACTTGCGGTTGCGCGCTATTAAGGGCAGAAGTTATAAACTGCGGTACCGCCCAAACACTTGAAAAAGCAACGGATATAAAGTTTATGAAAATCTTTGAGACAAAAAAGCTTTGTGCTGTTACTCTAAATGCCACCCAAAAAAGTCCAATAGATACGGCAAGTCTTGGTAAAACATATCGGACACCCCAAATAACATATACCCTCCTCATTATTTTTTTTGTTATGTTTGTCATATTTCTTTTACTAACTCTTTTAGAACCTTCCGAGCTCTAAAAAGTTTCATTTTGAGCGCACCTACACTAATACCATGTTTTTTGGCTATTTCCTCATACGGACGATCTTCAATGTAGTGCGCTTTTACAAGATCAGCTGACTCCGGAGAAAGCATTTCTATCGCCTCTTTTATCAAACCAATACGGTCATCCTTATCTAAAGCGCTTTCCACGACCAAATTTGGGTCTTGTTCACCCTCCGAATCTTCAGATAAAATCTCGTCTAAATAACTTACGTCTCCAAAAGTCTTTTTAAGTTTTCTATAATGAGTAAGCGCGGTATTTACCAAAATCCTCCACGCCCAGCTTTTAAATTCAATCCCTTCCTGTTTTTTAAACTTGTTAGCGTGCAAATATATTTTAGTAAAAGTTTCCTGCACAATATCCTCCGCGGCTTCTTTTCCGTGGACAATCCCCTGCGCTTTACGCAAAAAAGGCACTTGATATTTTTCAACCAAAAGCGAAAAAAGCGATGGGTTTTCCATAGATTTTCTTAAAATTTCTTCGTCTAGCATAATTTCCTTACTATAACAGAAAACCGAGTTATCCACAAGTGGTAAATAACTCTGAAAAGTTTAAAATTAAAGCCATATGAACAATACAAAAAATCTTTATATCGTCGTTGCCATAATCGCGGTTATTGCGATTGGGCTTTATTGGTATTTTG
>DATDXD010000021.1:0-5144 GCA_036517275.1 Minisyncoccota bacterium | reverse complement strand
TGCTTACAGCCGCTTCTATTGAGGCAAAGGAAGATAAATTGCGCGGGCTTAAAGAAAATGTCATCATTGGACGTTTGGTTCCAGCCGGCACAGGGTACAGAAAAGAATACATCAAAAAACTCACATCTGAAGAAGAGGAAGAATAGTTTTTTTCTTTATTGTCAACCCCTTGCGTATCTGTTTGGGGGTGCTATCTTTAATTCAGACTAATTTTCATTGACAAAGAGGCGCTTTATGAAAAAGTTAGCGTGTTTTTTGTTTGTGGCAATTTTTGTCGTTCTCTCTACGGCATCCGCGCGTACTTTTGTACATCCGGAACTGCAGAGTTCACGGCCGGATTTGCCTTGGTATTTTCCGGAAGGAATTCTTGGAGATGTCCAAGATCCGATACAACAGCTTATTGAATTTGAAAGATATCTGACTGTTACGAAAAACTGCATGCAAAATAATTTAACTAGTTTTATGGCTGACGCAAATGCTATTCGCGTAAAAACTGACATAAAAAGCACTTCAAGTGTTACAGATCCAAACACGAACATGGAAATAATTCTTCATCATCATGTAAGGATCGGAGACAAGGTTAGGGTTTCAACGCTTTGTGAACAGAAATTTTTAGGAGAAACCAAACAAGAAAATGAACAAAGATTAGAAGTGGTTGTAAAAGATCTAATTAATTCGGCAAATGAAGCCGCTGATTTAGATTTTAATCATCACAAGGATTTAATTGAAGGTTCAATAAAATCTTTAGCCGAACAATTTGAGGTTTCAATTGAAGAGTTAAAAAAACGCCTTCCAGAAAAAGATCCTTTATCCGGATTTACTTTCCGTGAAATTTACGGTATTCCGGAAGAAATGAAAAGAAGTGATTTTGTTCCTAGAGAACTTCACTTGGGATATTTACCGCAGTTTCCGGGGGTTTTGGGTGTTGCATATCTTAATACCGGTGTTGTTTTTTTGAATCCTCAAGCTCGGATTGCGGATTATCTTATGGGAAAACCTATTATTTTGGCTCATGAATTTGTTCATACAAATTCAAATTTACAAAAGTTTCCTTTTGCGGACAGTTTCAACGCGGAATTGTTTGCGTCGTTTGTTATGTTGTTACCGAATGACAGTATAAATTTCTTTTTTCATCCTTATCCACAGTCGTGGCGCAAAATTATGAAAGTTTATTCTGGTTTTGATTTTAACGAAGCAATTAAAAAAATTATTGTAATTGATTTGGGCGGATACGTTGTTATAAATGAAGAGGAATACAGAAAAGCATTTTTGATGGTTGAAAAGCTTAAAAAAATAGTTTTAGAAATTGATTTAAAGGCGAAAGAAGCTTATTACTCCAATCAACTTTGGTGGGCAGCTTTTAACGAAAAGTTAAAAGATCCAGATGTGGTTTATAAAATGGTTATGGCTCAAAACTTTGAACCAACTCTTTTAGATGGACGAGAAAAAACAATGAAACATGTTATGCTCCGAAGAGAAATGATAAAAGATGTTACAAAAGAAGCGTTGGAAAAATTGGACGATGGCTCTTCAAATAATCCAACAGAGACTGTGCGCGCTGTTCCGGATTTTGCTCTGAGTTTTTACAATAACTCATTTAGTTCTGTGGAGAAAGCAAATATTGAAAAATATTTTACCGGAAACAAAAAAGCGGTTGATTTTGTCCGAAAAATGAAGGCGGAAGACGCTTTTAAATTCCTAAAATCCATAGGCACTGGAGGTGTGCGATGAAATATCTTAATGGTTTTGTTTTGTTTTTGCTTGTTTTTATTTTAAGCGGATGTCAAACATTTGAAACCGAGTCAATTAATAGTTATAAGACAAGAGGAGAAACACAAGATGAAGCCGAAGTAAATTATCATTCATCTTTCCGTTATGAATTTTCTGAAGAAGTTGAAATAAACGGCAAAAAAGTTTGGATACCAAAATACAGTGTATTAAAACTTGCTGATCTTGAAAAAAAATTGGAAGATTCCTTGATTGTTATTGACCAGATTACTGATTACGGCAATCAGCTTGACTCAGTTTTTGTGGATAAATTTAAGCTTCGCGACGAGCTTTTAAAAGACAGAAAAATTCAAGAAGGCAAACTTCAACGAATTAAGCCTGCTCGTCTTCATGAAAAATTCAAGAATCTTACGGGAACAAGTTTTCATGGGTCAATGAACGAAAATGGCAAATACAATGCTAAAAAAATTTTTTGGCCTAAAGATTTACAATCCGCTTTTCCTTTTACTTTTGATAAGGTTGATGATGCAAGAAACAGAAAAGTTCTAAAAGAAATAGAGCATGAATTTTGGTCATCCAAACGGTTGCTTGATAGTAAAAAACCGGATCCCTTGAAGCTTGACGACCAAAATGTATTTATTTGGAAATCCAAAGATGAAGCGCTAGAATTTTTTAGCTTTAAAATATTGGATAGCGATAAGCCCGAAAATAATCAAAGTGATTACATCGAAGCATTTAGAGTTGTTGATGGAAAAAAAGAAAAACATCCGGCTCTAAAAATTTTCTTTCCTCAAGGAAATTCAAGCGGAGTAATGGTGCTCGATTTTGATAAAGAAAACGAAACGGGTTTTGGAATTCCCGATGCTGTGGAAAGCGTGTTTATTTCACGAATCGCTGACATTTGGAATAATAGTTCAATTATTCCCAGTTTATTTAAAGAAAAAGAAAAAAGAATTGTTCCTAAAAAACCAGAACCAAAACCTTTGACCGTGGAAATTGCGAGAATTGGCGCATCTGTTGATACTTGGGAAATTGCCAAAGATCAAAAGGGTTGGGTTGTTCCTTTCAAGTACAAAAATGATTTGGGTAGCAATTTTAACGTAAGAATGAAGTTGAAAGAAAACAAGTTAGAAACTGAACTCAATTTTTCAATAGAATATTTTGTTAAAGAATGGACCGGTAATGGACGTTTTACTCCATCCATTGGTGCCGTGACAGAATATTTTAAACCAAGGCATTCCTATGATTTAAACAATATGAATAAAGCGGAAGTTAGACACCAAGAAAATACTAAAGCATTAATCTTTGTGTTTGACGATGGTAGTGTGGAACAGGGAGTTATGCCCGCGGGTTCAAATAAGTTTATTGAAGATGAACCGTATGCGATTGAATATACGGAAGGACAGAAAAGATGGCGAATTGAAAAAGAAAACGGAAGTGGTATTTTCAACAAAAAGAAAGAAGTGGAAATGTCAAAAACTGCTACAGGAGTTTATTAAATTATTAAAAAAACGGCACCCAATGGGTGCCGTTGATTTTTTATATAAAAAAGTCTATCCTAAATTTAGATGTTTTTTGAGGCTAAAAATGAACAGATTTCCGATATTTTTCTTGCTGTTTTTGTTTTTTGTGTTAATACCAAATGATTTTTTATTTGCGGAAGATCCTTATGGTTTTATAGTTGTTGTGGATTCACACTGTGATTTTAAGGCGCGTCCACTCGGATCACTTGAACCATTTGAATATTTTGAAACAGATACTTCAGGAATTGGTTTTTTTGTGGGACACAAAAAACATGATACAAATAATTCTGAGGTTAGAGAATTTATTGTTTCAGCTGGACATATTGTAAATTGCCAAATGATTTTATCTTCAGATTTTTTCGGTTTTGAAATTAAAGAATTTGAAGCCGAACACACAATTTTTTATAATGGTGTTACATATTTTGCCAAAGTTTTAAAATCAACTGATAGTCAAAGATATTTTGAATATCCCGACGAAGCTCTTTTGGAAACATTTTTCTTAAAATCATTAAAACACAGCCATTTAAATTTATCTGATTCAGCTGAAAAGTATAAAGTTGGCGACAAAGCAACCATTCGCGGATTTTTTGTTCTGAGCAAGAGCAATGATAGCACTGGTTGGCGCACTATTAATATTGAGGCAGATATTGCTTTTGTGAACAAAAATTTTATTCAATTGAGCGTTCAGGTGTATCCGGGAATGTCCGGAAGCCCTATTATTTTTTATAAAAAAAGGTTTTTATGGTGGGGGAAAAAGCCAGTTGTAATTGGAATTCTTTCTTTGTCGGACATGCGAAATGGTTATGTTATGCCTAGTGCTTGGGCGAGTAAAGTAAACAAACGTATTTTAAAATAAAAACTTACCCCCTCCTTTTGCGAGACAAAAGGAGGGGTTTGTGCTAAAATTTTTACATAAGGTATGACTAAAAAGGGCAAAAAAAATAATCAATCAAAAAATAAAACAAAATTAAATGTCGGTCTTTTGGACGAAACCAAAAGATCAATTTGGGTTGTGTTTTCTTTTGTTGTTTTTGCTGTTTTGGCTTTGTCTTCTTTTGGAAAAGCCGGAATTTTGGGCGGGTATATAAAAAATTTACTAGTTTTCCTTTTCGGCAGGGGATTTTTTGTTTCTTCGATCACAGCTCTTCTTTTGGGTGTTTTTCTTTTGAAAGATATTAAGAAAAAAACACCATTAGGAACTATTTTTGGTGTTGGTTTGTTTTTTTTAAGTTCTTTGGGTATTTTGGATATTGTTTTTGGAAATTATGGCGGCGGATATGTTGGTTTTGCGGTATCATATCCGTTTTTGTATCTTTTTGATTATTGGGTTAGTGTCATTGTGTTTTTGGCACTTTTTTTGATATCGTTTTTGATGGTGCTTAATTCGTCGTTTGATTTTGAAAGAAAAACAAAACCCACCCAAAGCGAAAGCATTGAGGCGGGCAGGGATGATGATGAAGTTGTTGAGTGGTCGGATGATGACCAAGATGAAGATGAAGAAAAGCAAGAAGAAAATATTGTACCCAAACAAAAAAAAGAAACTGAAGCTGAAGTTTTGAGCATACAACCCAAAAAACAATATTCTTTAAAATATGTTCCACCACCCGCGGATCTTTTAGAAGACGATAAAGGCACCCCATCAAGCGGAGATGTCAAAGCAAACGCGAACATCATAAAAAGAACTTTGCAAAATTTTGGCATAGATGTGGAAATGTTTGAGGTAAATGTGGGCCCATCGGTTACACAATATACTTTGAAACCAGCTGAAGGCATAAAACTTTCACGTATTACCGCGTTGCAGAGCGATTTATCGCTCGCGCTTGCCGCCCATCCTTTGCGTATTGAGGCGCCCATCCCAGGAAAATCACTTGTTGGTATTGAGGTTCCCAATAG
>DATDXD010000020.1:0-15032 GCA_036517275.1 Minisyncoccota bacterium | reverse complement strand
TTGGTGGTTTATTCTTCGCCCATCAAACACGGAAGACGTAATCCGCCTGCGCGTTGAAGCAGACACACAGGAACTTCTAGAAGAAAAAAAGACACTGATACTAAAATTACTTGCTTTAGATTAAATTTGGATTGAATAAATTTTCACTACGATATATCGTAGTGAATTTTGTTCTGTTTTTTCATAATTTTAATTCACTAACGTTTTTGAACGGCCGTCTAAAAACGTTAGTAGACAAGTTTTTGATGAAGTGTTATATATAAATTGGATATTTTAAAAACCAATCAGGAGGTGTTTTGTGGATAAAATAAATTTGGCGGATGAAATGAGAAAGAAAACAGAAGAAGGAAAAAAAGAAAATCAAAGAGCGAAAGAAATTTTTGAGAAACAAAAATTAAAGTCTTTTGATGAAATTGTCAAAAAAGCTAGAAAAGAAGTAGAAAATCTTATCGAAAATTGCCTTTCCGAAATTAAAAAAATGGCGGGTAATGGAAAATTCGAATTAACTTTTACAGTAAAAGAATTTGAGAGTCCCCAAAATGATGAAAAAACATACGGACTTGCTATGGCGAGAAATCTTGCAAAAATTTTAGAATCCATGGGTTTTGAGGCAAGACCATGTTTATCGATTAGTGAAGGCGATGTTGATGACCCTCGAAATTTTTATTACTACAATGTTGAAGTAAATTGGGAAAAAATAGAGGGTGCGCGTTGAAACGCTATATTTATTTGTTTCGCCACGGGGAGACTGACGCGAATAAAAATGATATTTATCAAGGGAAAAGAGTGAATCCTCCGTTAAATGAAAAAGGTAAAATGCAAGTCAGGTTTCTTGCTGAATTTATGGCGACAAATTATCCAAAAATATCAACGGTTGTGTTTTCTCCTGCGTTGCGAACTTTGCAGACCGCAATTGAGGTAGCCAGATGTGTTAATGCGCGTATTGTTGTTGAAAACAACTTGCATGAAATTGACCATGGTGATTGGGAAGGAAAAACATCCGAAGAAATTGGGATAGAATATCCCGAGCTTTCAAAAAAATGGTGGAATGGTGTTAATCCTTTGGAAATTGAATTTCCGAATGGAGAAAAAATAAAAGACGCGATCAAAAGAGTGCGAACTGCCTTTTTTGAAACACTTGAAAAACATCAAGATGAACATTTGGCAATTTCCGCGCACGGTGGGACCAATTCAATTATTTTGGGAGAAATTTTGGGAGCTCAGAATTTCCGAAGTATTGGACAATCAAATACAGCACTCAACATTATAAGGCAAAAAAATGGTATTTTTAGAGTAAAACTAATGAATGGTACTGCGCATTTATTAAAATCAATAAAATCGACCTCATAGGAGGCCGATTTTTTGTTTTACTTCTTTCATTGTTTCTTTTGTTATTGCGCGCGCGGACTTTGCTCCTTCTTCCAAGATTTTCATCAGTTTTTTATCATCCTTCATTATTTTTTTGTATGCGATTTGAATTGGCATTAATTTTTCCACAAGCAAATTCGCCAAATCTTTTTTAAATTCTGCGTAACTTTTGTCTTTGTATTCTTTTTCAATATTTTTTATTTCTTTGTCGGATATCAAACTGAAAATAGTAAGAAGATTTGAAATTGCTGGTTTGTTTTCCAAATCATATTTTATTTCTTTCCCGGAATCTGTTACCGCGATTTGAATTTTTCTTCTGATCTCTGTTTCCGAATCCAAAAGAGCTATGTAGTCGTTTGGCGAACCGGATTTTGACATTTTTTTTGACGGATCCGCTATGGATTTTAATCTTTCTGCCCCCTTTGCGGCTGATACGGCGCGCGGTTCGGGAAAGGTTTCGCCAAATTTCGCGTTAAATTTTCTTGCCATTGTTCTCGCAAATTCTAAATGCTGATACTGGTCTTCTCCAACTGGCACTTTTTGAGCTTTGTATATCAAAATATCAGCTGCCATTGCCACAGGATACGCAAAAAGGCCCAAATTGGCTGGTTTTCCATCGGTTGTTTTGTCTTTGTATTGTGTCATTCGGCTTAATTCTCCAACTGGAGAAATGGTTCCCAAAATCCAACTCAATTCCAAATGTTCGGGGATTTGCGATTGAACAAAAAGAATTGTTTTTTTGGGGTCAAGACCACAGGCGATATATAGCGCGGCTATGCTTTTTGTATCTGCCGCAAATGTCTTTGGGTCTTGCGGTTCTGTGAGCGCGTGAAAGTCTGCGACAAAAAATAATGTTTTATATTTTTCCTGAAGTTCCACAAATTGTTTTATGGCGCCTAAATAATTGCCAATATGCACTTCTCCTGTGGGTCTAACGCCACTGACCAAAATTTGCTTTTCCATGGATTTAGCTTATCATAAGTAACAGATTTTGAGGAGTGTGTTTTGAAAAAATTTATTTTTAGAACGACTATTTTGGTTTTTTCTATTTTGACGCATTTTGCGTTGGGAGAATTTTGGGCGTTACCGGAATGGTATGGATATTTTGAACATTTTTTCATAGGTGGAGTGATGACCGCATGGACAGCAATTGCGTTTTGGGAATGGCTGGAAAACGGAAGTCGTTTTACTCTTTTTTTGAAAATTATTGGCAGTTGCTCAATTTTGGGTATCGCTTGGGAAGTTTTTGAATACTGGGGATTTCAAAGATACGCAACGCAACCAAATTATTACGCGGACACAATTTGGGATTTTCAGATGAATTTTTTTGGCGCTTTAACTTACTTAGCTCTCCGAGAGCTAAGTAGGGATTACTAAGAAATTTTTAAACCTCAATTATAACAGGGAGGACCATGGGCCTCCTTTTTGTTTTTGTGAAAAGGAAATATCCAAGTCTGTCTCGAACATTGTCGCGTATATGCCCCCAATTTATCGGATGCATTTTGTTTGTGGATTCTTCAATTGTTCTGCGCACCAAAAAACGCGATTGTCCCAAAAGTTCTCCGGATTCTTTGAGATAAATAAATCCTCTTGAAATAATATCTGGAGAGCCTTTTACTTTGCCGGTTTGTGAATCAACCGCGGCAATGACCACAAAAATACCGTCCTCTGAAAGTAAACGGCGGTCGCGCAATACAACTTCCTGCACGTCTCCAACACCAAGACCATCCACCATTATGTAAAAAGCATCAATTGTTTTATTGGTGACTACGGCGGAATCTTTGGTAAATTCGGCAACTTGTCCGTTGTCCATTAAAATAACCCGTTCTTTTCCAATGCCGATTTTTTTCATTGTTTGAATATTGGCGGCGCGCTTGAAATAAAATCCATGGATCGGGATAATAAATTTTGGTTTACAGATTTTGGCTACCATCATCAAGTCATCGCTTGGCGCGTGTCCGGAAGAGTGTATATCCAAGTCGTTGTTGGTGATTACGGCAGCGCCTTGTCGTGAAAAATTATCTTTGAGTGTTTGCACTCCGCGTTCGTTCCCCGGAATAACTGAAGCAGAGAAAATTACTGTGTCCCCCGGTTTTATTTGAATATGTTTGTGTTCGCCGTTTGCGATTCGCATTAGTCCAGCGTTTTCTTGCCCTTGAGCGCCGGTTGAAAGTATAAGTATTTTATCGTCTTTTTGTTTGTTTATTTCTTCAACAGGAATAACTGTTCCGGGTTTGTACTTTATGTAGCCAAGTTGTTTGGCGATTTCCAAGTTGTCTTTCATGCTTCTACCGTTAATAATGACTTTTCTGCCTATCTTCTCGGCAATTTTAATTATGTCAGCCATACGGGTGATCATTGAAGCAAATGTGGAAAGAATAATTCTACCTTTTGCTTCCGTGAATGTTTTTTCAAGATTTGCTTCAACTACTTTTTCTGATACCGAGTGTCCTTCAAAATCAGCGTTTGTGCTGTCTAAAAATAAAGTATGAATTCCGAGCTTGCTTAACCGTTCAAATTCGTGCAGGTTTTGCACTGTATCTTCTTGATCATAGTCAAGTCTAAAATCCGCAAAGTGAACCATGATGCCCGCTGGTGTGTGCAGAGCCACTCCGGTAGTATCTGGCACTGTGTGGCTTACACCGAAAAATTCCGCGGTAAGATTTTCTGAAAGTTTTACTTTGTCGTGGTTTTTTATTTCCACAAAACGCATCTTTGGAACGTTTGGCATTTCCTGAAGCCGTTTTTGGAGAATTTCTCTAATCAAACGAGTGCCGTAAATTACAGGATTTCCCAATCGTTCCAATACATAAGGAACTGCTCCAAAATGATCGTAGTGTCCATGGGTAATTAATAACCCTTTGATGTTTTTCTTTTTTTTCTCAAGATAGCTGGTGTTAGGAATAATCCAATCTACCCCCGGAGTTTCTTCCGCGGGGAATTGAATACCCATATCAATAATTACAATTTCGTCGTTATATTCAAAAAATGAACAGTTGCGTCCAACCTCTTCAAGTCCCCCAAGTGGAACATAATGAAGAGTGTCTCTTTTTAACGCTTTTATATGTCCATGAGCTTCCATGCCGGTAAGTGACCCTTCTTTGGGTTGGAATTTTCTGTCAGACGCTGTGGTGCGTCTAACAATAGAGTGTGTTCGATGACTGGAACGAGTACTGGTTTGTACGCTTTTTTTGAAAAATTGTTTTGGCGGCATAATTTGAGTATTTAGTTTTTAATATTTAGTAATTAATTTCGACGCTTCGGTGCCCCCCAGAGGATTTGAACCTCTACGACCTTTCGGTCTCTAGCTCCTGAAGCTAGCGCGTCTGCCGGTTCCGCCAGGAGGGCAAAAATATCATTTGGCGAATATTTTCCAGACCTGCTGTTTTTTTAAGTACCATTTGTGAATTGTTGAAAATCTTTCCGAATCGGTACTAATTGTTTTGATGTCCATTCCTTTTAAATTTTTTGGGGTTACATAAACATAGGAAGGAGAAAAAAGAAAAATCGCGGGAATATCTTTTGAAATTTCTTTGCTTATGTTTTTATAAATTTCTTGCCTTTTTTCTTTGTTTGATTCTGTTCTGGCTTCTTCCAAAAATTTATCAACTTTCGAATTCGCGTAAAGGGCTATATTGTACCCTGGATGAGTTCTTTGAGATGAATGCCAAAAAGCGAATGGATCCGGATTTTCTCCCACAATTTCTTCACCATAAAGAAAAGCGTCGTATCTTCTTGGTCCTATCACCAGTTGTTCCAGATCGGCGAGCGCGAAAGTTTTAACTTCAGTTATGATTCCTATTTCCTGCCAACTTTTTTTAATGAAATTCGCAATTTCAATAAGTTCCGGAGTATCCGCTGTGGTTATATTTAGTGTAAGCCCTTCGGCCTTTTTGCCCAACAATGATTCTGCCAGCTCCGGATCAAAATTTTTACTTCCTTCGTTTGGCGCGATATTTTGAGGGAAAGGTCCGTTTATTGACGTACCATAATTTCCAAGCACTTCTTTCATTAAACGTTCTTTGTCAATTGCCAAGTTAAGAGCTTGACGCACGTTTTTTGATGAGAGGGTTTTTTGTTGTCCTTGATTTAAGAATACTCCAATTACTCTTTGCAAGTCAAGTGCTAGGATTAATTTTTTGTCTCTAAACTCTTTAATGTATTTAGCCGATATTCCACCAAATGAATCTACGGAACCATTTTTTAAGTTGCGTATTGCTTCTTCCTCGTTTTTAAAAAACGCAAGAATCAATGTTTTTATATGTGGTTTTCCCAAAACAAAATTTTTATTTGTTGAAAATTGCATTGAAACAATTGAACCAAGGCTGTCTCTTTTTGTGGATTTTATTTTATACGGTCCGGCTCCCACAGCTTCTGTATTTAGTTTTGTAAACGAGGCTTGCGATGGGGGAACTTTTTCCCACAAATGTTTTGGCAAAATTCCCAATGTTAAATTATCCAAAAAAGGAGCGTATTGGCGCTGTAGCCTAAAAAGCAGGGTTTTGTTGTCTATTTTGTTTACTTCAACACCTTCCCAGTTTGCTCTTCTAGGGCTTTGGAGAAGAGGATTTTTTGCGAGTTGGACTGTGAAAATTACATCGTCCACTGTTAATTTTTTTCCATTGGACCATTTCAAGTTTTCTTTCAGTGTCACCGTGTATTCAAGTCCGTTTTCCGAAATTTCATATTTTTCCAAAAGCGCCGGCGTTAGTTTCCCTTCCTCGTCGTATCGCATAAGTCCAGAAAAAATTAAAGAAGCAACGCTTCTATCAGCGTCGGTCTGCGCGAGTAGTGGATTTATAAATCGTGGACTCCCTATAATTCCTTCTTTTAAAGTTCCTCCGAAAGCGGGGACTTCGTAAGAAAATTCTTTGTTTATTTCAAAAATTAATCCAAAAAACGAAACAATCGCTATTACAAGAAGCGCTAAAAAAACCAAAAGCTCATTTTTTAAATATCGCATCAATTTTTTAAATTATAAGATTGGCTATTGCCGTAAGAGAAAAAACTACAGCTAATATAATTGTAGACACAAATAGAAATTTTTCAAAGCCCCGTTTAGAGCGATAAAATTGCCCAGAACCACCAAAGGAAGATCCAAGCCCGGTGCCTCGCTGTTGTAAGAGTATTACTCCAATCAACAGCACAGAAACCCCAATTTGTCCCCAAAATAGTAGAGATTGCATTAGTTTGAGGTTAGCATATTCCTGTGCGACTGTCTATAATGTTTTATTGCGAATCTGTGCGCTTCAGAATCAAGATTTATTAACAAATTTTTTAGGGGCGAGGGGATAGTATCTAGTGGTAATGGTTGTGTATGACCAGATATATAAATATGGTCGCCGATGTGTTTTTTGTTTTTGGTGAGAGCAATGATTTTAATACCTCCCCCAGCCCCTCCTTGTAAAGGAGGGGAAACCGCATTCAATTGTTGTTTTCCGCCATCTACCAAAATCACGTCCGAATATTTCCATTCTTTGTGCTGAAATCTGCGAGTTATTACTTCTTTGAGCATTGCCATATCGTTTGAGCCCTGAACTGTTTTAATTTTAAAAATTCTATACAAATCTTTCGCAGGCGTGCCGTTTATAAAAACCGCCATAGAACCATAAGCGTATTTTCCTTGAATATTCGCGATATCGTATGCTTCTATTCTATTTATATTTTTGATTTTTAAAATTGATTCAAGCGCGGAAATTGCTTTTATATTTTCTGAAACAATATCGCGCGAAATCATTTCCTTGTGCGCGAAAATTTTTTCCAAAGCTCGTATTTGGTTTCGCAGAATTGCGGCGTTTTCATAAAGTTGATCCAAAGAAGCTTTTTTCATTTCGACATTCAATGTTTTAAGTAAAGATTTATTTTTTCCGGAAAGAATTTTTTTGATGGAAGATATATTTTCAGAATAGTTTTTGGTCCGGGGTCCATGGTCCATAGTTTTGGTACAGCAATATCCTAAACATCTCCCAATTCTCGCGTTTAAGCACAAATTTTTGTGTGTGTTTTTGCATGTGCAGTATGGAAATATTCGGCGTAAAAGTTTTAAAACTGATTTTAACGCCGCGCCGTCAGTAAATGGACCAATATAGTCGATAGTTGATAGTTTATAGTTTTTAGTTGGTTGATGGGTTAAAAAGATACGTGGATAAGTTTCTTTAGTTATTGCCACAAAAAAATATTGTTTGTCGTCGCGCATTAAAACATTATATTTGGGTTGATATTTTTTAATGAGTTCCGATTCTTTTATCAGCGCTTCGGTTTCCGAGTTTAGAATATTCCATGAAATTGACGATGCTTCATTGAGTAAGGATTTTATTTTGAGAGATTTTTGATTTTTTTGGAAATACGAACTCAACCGCGCTTTTAGATTTGTCGCTTTTCCCACATACAATATTATTCCGCGAGAATTCTTGAAAAAATAAACCCCCGGAGATTGCGGTATTATTGTCCCACCAAGGCGGGATTGCATTTTTATTGTCATAGCGTTATTGTAATTGCAGATTTTGATAATGCAAAGGATGGTCATGAATCTTAAATTTACAAAAAAGATTAAGGTTCATTTTCGAAAGCTGGGTACTTCTTTATATGGCTTGCAATGCGATCATGATATTTGGGTTGATCTTAGTAAAAATACAAATCCTGCTAGAACTTTTCTTCACGAATTGCTTCACTTCAAATATCCTGAAAAATCAGAAAGAGCAATAAAACATCTTGAAAAAAGAATTTGGGATAACATGTCCCAAAAAGAACGCTACAATCTTTTTCGATGTTTATTTTCTAAAAAATGGGATTCCACCCCCATGTCTAAATTTTAACCCTGTCGTTTACGAACGACGGGGGTTCTTGTTTTAGTGTTGACACGCGTGTATAATTGATTCTTATGGCTCAAAGTGACGAACAAAAGTTTATAAAAGTTCGCGGGGCGAGGGTACACAATCTCAAGAATATCAATGTTGATATTCCCAAAAATAAACTTGTGGTAATAACAGGGCTTTCCGGTTCAGGAAAGTCTTCTTTGGCTTTTGACACAATTTACGCCGAAGCGGAAAGAAGATTCGTTGAATCGCTTTCTTCGTACGCGCGACAATTTTTGGGAGTCAAAGAGAAACCGGATGTTGATTCAATTACTGGACTTTCGCCATCAATTGCCATTGACCAAAAAAGCATATCAAAAAATCCGCGTTCCACAGTAGGAACAATTACGGAAATCTATGATTATTTGAGAATTTTATTTTCACGCGCGGGAATTCCACATTGTCCAAAATGTGGTAAAAAAATTGGCAAACAAAGTGTGGATGAAATTTTGCGTCACATTTTTTTCGATTTTTCTAACAAAGACATATCTATTTTAGCCCCCGCGATAAGAGGTAAAAAAGGAGAACATAAAAATATTTTGGATGAAATAAAGAGGGGCGGATTTTTGAGAATACGTTTGGACGGAGAAGTACTAAAAGTTGATGAAGTTTCTAACATTGATAAAAAGCGAGCGCACAATATTGAAGTTGTGGTGGACAGATTGACGATAGATAAAGAAATTGACCGCCCGCGTCTTAGGGAATCTTTGGAGACGGCAATTAAGATAGGCAAAGGGCTTCTGATTATAAATTCAAACAAAAAAGACTTTTTGTATTCAGAAAGTTTTGCGTGTCCCGATTGCAATATTTCTGTCCCAGATTTGGAACCTAGACTATTTTCTTTTAACTCTCCTTACGGCGCTTGTTCTTACTGCACTGGACTTGGAAGCACGATGGAAGTGGATCCAAATTTAGTTGTACCAAATAAAAGTCTTACTTTGGCGGAGGGTGTCATACGTCCATGGGCAAACACGCAATCCCAAAGAGGTGGTGCTGGAAAACAGTCGTGGTATTGGTGGATGCTTTCTGACCTCGCTGAAAAATATAAATTTTCATTAAACACGGAGTATAAAAATTTGCCGGAGAAAATAAGAAATATAATTTTGTTGGGGGATGGTAGTTTTTCCGTCCAAGGTGGACCAGTTTCTGGTTGGGAAGGTGTAATACCAAACCTTAAACGCCGATGGAAAGAAACAGAATCCGATTGGACTCGTGAAGAGGTAGAAAAATACATGAAAGTAGAAGTGTGTCCCAAGTGTTCGGGAAAACGTTTGCGCGAAGAATCGTTAGCTGTGCTTTTTTCCGGGAAAAATATTGCTCAAATTTCTGAACTTACCATATCAAACGCGAAAGATTTTTTCAAAAACGCTAATTTTACCAAAGTGTTGGAACCTCTTTTTAAAGAAATCTCTCGGAGGTTGGATTTTTTGCTTGATGTTGGACTTGAATATTTAACTCTTGAAAGGAGTTCTCTTACTCTTTCAGGTGGCGAAGCGCAAAGGGTTCGCCTTGCCACGCAAATCGGTTCTTCTTTAACAGGTGTGATTTATGTTTTGGATGAACCATCAATTGGACTTCACCAAAGAGATCACGAGCGTCTTATTGATACATTAAAATCTCTTCGTGATTTGGGAAATACTGTTTTAGTGGTGGAACACGATTCGGAAACAATGAAGGAGTCAGATTGGATTTTGGATTTAGGTCCGGGAGCTGGCAAGCACGGAGGAGAATTAATTTTTTCTGGAACATCCAAAGAGATTTTGAAAGCCCAAACGCTTACAGGGGACTATTTGAGTGGAAGAAAAGAAGTTAAAGTTCATGGACAAGGAACTAAGGATAATGGTCAAGAGAAAAATCTTATCATTTTCGGAGCGCAAGAACATAATCTCAAAAATATTGACGTAAAAATTCCTTTGGGAAAACTTGTTGTGGTGTCCGGCGTTAGTGGATCCGGAAAATCCTCGCTTGTGGACGATATTTTGGCGCGTTCGCTTTTGAAATATTTCTACGGATCCAAAGAAGGGCCCGGAAAACATAAAAAAATTGAGGGTCTTGAATACATTGATAAGTCGGTTTTGGTGGATCAGTCCCCAATAGGACGCACACCCAGAAGTAACTCAGCTACTTATACAGGTGTATTTACTTATATTCGCGATTTGTTTGCAAACACATTAGAGGCGCGTTCCAGAGGATACAAAACTGGTAGATTTAGTTTTAATGTGAAAGGCGGGAGATGTGAAGTATGCGAAGGACAAGGTATCAAAAAAATTGAAATGTATTTTTTGCCGGATATTTATGTTGAATGCGAGGAATGTAAAGGAAAAAGATACAACAGAGAAGCGCTTGAAATTTTATATCAAAACAAAAATATCGCCGATATTTTGGATATGTCGATTGAAGAAGCGTATAAATTTTTCAAAGAAATCCCGCATATTGAAAATATTCTTCGCACAATAGTTGATGTTGGATTGGGGTATATGAAATTGGGACAATCTGCTACCACTCTTTCTGGGGGCGAGGCGCAAAGGGTAAAACTTGCTTTTGAACTTTCTAAAAAAGCCACAGGGAAAACTTTGTATATTTTGGATGAACCGACAACAGGTCTTCATTTTGAAGATATAAAAAAACTGCTTACTATTCTTCGCGCTTTGGTGGACAAAGGTAATAGTGTTTTGGTAATTGAGCACAATTTGGATGTTTTGCGCAATGCTGACTGGGTAATAGATATGGGACCAGAGGGAGGAGAAGGCGGAGGAAGAGTGGTTACCGAAGGAAAACCGGAAGAAATATCCAAAAACAAAAACAGCTATACCGGAAAGTGGTTGACGCGCGCAAAATAAGATGCTATACTTAAAAACTGTTGTTCTTAAACCATAAAAAATCACAAAAAAAGGAGAAATTGAATGAAAATCCATTTGATTGAGGGGGCTGAAAATAGACCAAGAGAAGGAGAGATGGTTCGGACGAAATGCGGGGCAGAGCTTGCGTTTCGTCCGTTCGCGCCATCTTTGGGAAAATTAACAAAAATTTGTTCGGACTGTGATAGTGGTCCAACAAAAATTCCTAATTTTTTAGCTGTTGCAGAAATAATGAAACAGGTGGGGGCATAAGCCCCCTTTTTCTTTTTTGAATTGTTACTATTGACGCATATTTTACGTTTTGCTAGTGTATTTATTAGCACTCGCAGGTCAAGAGTGCCAAACAAAATAAAAGATTAAAAATCAAAAATAAAAATTATGGTGAAAATTAAACCATTGGCTGACAGAGTTTTAATTGAACCTCTTTCTGACGAAGAAAAAGTTAAAAAAACAAAATCTGGCATTATAATTCCGGATACCGCGGAAAAAGAAAAACCACAAGAGGGCAGAGTGATCGCGGTGGGCGAAGGCAAAACATTGGAAAATGGAAAAGTTGTTTCTCTTTCAGTAAAAAAGGGCGACAGGGTTTTGTTTTCCAAATATGGACCCTCTGAAATCAAAGTAGACGGAAAAGAATATTTAATTGCGAAAGAAGAAGATATATTGGCGATTATTGAATAATTTTAAAACTATGGCTAAACAAATTTTATTTAACGAAAAAGCGCGCGAAGCGCTAAAAAGAGGCGTAGATACTCTTGCGAACGCTGTAAAAATAACTTTGGGTCCCAAAGGGCGCAATGTTGTTTTGGATAAAGGTTTTGGTTCACCCATTATTACCAATGATGGCGTAACTATTGCTAAAGAAATTGAACTTTCAGATAAAGCCGAAAATATGGGAGCCGCAATTATAAAAGAAGTTGCCTCCAAAACAAACGATATTGCGGGTGATGGCACAACAACTGCGACACTTTTGGCGCAATCCATAATCACAGAGGGACTCAAGCACATAACTGCTGGTGTAAATCCGATTGGTTTGAAGCGCGGATTGGATAGGGCAATGGAAGCTGTTGTAAAAAAACTTGGAGAAATCGCAATTCCTGTATCCGCGGATAAAAAAGAAGAAATAGCGCAAGTTGCCACAATTTCCGCGAAAGATCCGAAGATTGGCGAAAAAATAGCCGAGGTTATAAAAAAAGTTGGCAAGGACGGAGTAATAACAGTGGAAGAATCTCAAACATTTGGCATTGAGTACGAAATCGTGGAAGGAATGCAATTTGATAAAGGTTATGTGTCTCCATACATGATTACAAATTCCGAAAGAATGGAAGCGTCGTATGAAGACCCGGAAATTTTACTGACGGATAAAAAAATATCTTCATTGCAGGAAATTTTGCCTCTTTTGGAAAAACTCGCAAAAACAGGCAAAAAAGAATTGGTGATTGTTTGCGACGATGTTGAAGGCGAAGCGCTCGCGACATTTGTTGTAAATAAATTACGCGGAACATTCAATGTGCTTGCGGTAAAAGCTCCTGGGTATGGCGATCGCAAAAAAGAAATGCTATTGGATATTGCTGTTGTAACTGGCGCCAAAGTTGTGTCGGATGAACTTGGAATAAAACTTGAAAACGCGGATTTGGATGTTTTGGGTTCCGCGAGAAAAGTAATTTCAACCAAAGAAAATACAACTATTGTTGGAGGGAAAGGTAAAAAAATTGATATTGAAAAAAGAGCGGAGCAAATAAAAACACAGATTGCAACAATTGATTCTTCTTATGAAAAGAAAAATTTAGAAGAAAGATTCGCAAAACTTCATGGAGGAGTTGCTGTGCTTCGCGTAGGAGCCGCCACTGAGGTGGAACAAAAAGAAAAACAGCATCGCATTGAAGACGCAGTGTTGGCAACCAAGGCAGCAATAGAAGAAGGCATTGTACCTGGGGGAGGAGTGGCGCTTTTGCGTGCTACTGAAATTTTAGAAAAAATGGCAAACAGAATGGAAAATAATGAAATGGATGAAGATGAAGTTTCTGGGGTAAATATATTATTGCGTTCTCTTTCGTTGCCACTTTGGCAAATTGCTTACAATGCCGGAGTTGCTGGAGACGTGGTTGTGGATACTGTAAAAAAACTCAAAGGCAATAAAGGATACAACGCTTCAACCGGAAAGTATGAAGATTTGTTGGAAGCTGGAATTGTTGATCCAAAAAAAGTAACTCGTTCAGCGCTTCAAAATGCGGTTTCGGCGGCAAGCATGTTACTTACTACCGAAGCGCTGGTGGTGGAAATTCCAGAAAAAAAGGAACCGCCAGCAATGCCTCCTCAAATGGGGTATTAAATCAAAAATTTTGTCCTGTGGATAAGTAGGTTTATTTTGCCTAAAATAAATCTTCAAAAACCCTTATAATATAAAGTAAGGGTTTTATTCATGGGTGGATTTAAAAAAATTAAAAAAATAACCTGGTTTTTAGGCGTTTTTAAGAATGTTTTTTTAGTTGTTTCTTTTTTAAGTATTTTAGGCTTATTTTTTACACCTTATTTTTCTTTGGCGGCCGGAGTTCCATCAGTAATTAATTATCAAGGAAGACTTACAAATTCTTCCGGCGACCTTTTGGGTGATTCCGGCACGACGTATTATTTTAAATTTTCAATTTGGAATAACGCAACAGTTGGATCTGGAACTAAGCTTTGGCCGATAGGCGAACCCGCGACAACCACTGCCAATGTGAAGCAAGGAGTTTTTAACGCGAACATTCATATTACTGATTTTAATTTTAATGATTCCAGTGATGCGTATTTGCAAATTGAAGTTTCATCCGACAACAATTCTTCGCAAACACTTTCTCCTAGGCAAAGAATTTCTTCTACAGCGTTTGCGCAACTCGCGGGAGCAGTAAGTGGAAGCACAACCCCTTCTACTTTTGGAACAACGGCTTCAATTGGTAACTCTGTTGTAACAATTGTGGCAACAAGCACCAATGCCACCTTGCTTTCTATGCGGGCGGCTTCTGGACAAACGGTAAATCTTTTGGATATTCAAAATTCAGCGGGGACGGGTTTGGTTTTTGTAAATTCTTCCGGAGGAATTTTTGCTTCTTCTACTTTGCAAGTTACAGACAACGCGCTTTTTTACAGTAGCCTTGGAATAGGAACTACTACTCTTGGAAGCACTCTTTCAATTGGCGGTGTTGGAAATTTTTCTAACTCCGCAACTTCTACTTTGTACAAAGGACTTACTCTTTCTGGAATCACTGCCACATCTTCAGGAATTACAATTTCAGGAGGAGCGCTTTTACAAACATCTGGCGGAACCTCAACACTTGCAAATGGACTTACGCTAACATCTGGCACATTCAAATTTCCCGGAGATCTCTGCGCTAATGCGAGCAATGGAGGAGTACTTACTACCGATGCCAGTGGAAATATTGTTTGTGAAAATGACGATTCTTCCGCGGGAGGAGGAATCACCACCATTAATACATTAACAGATGCAACTCAATTGTTTTCTGCCATCAATGGAAATTCCGGGCACGCTAGTCTTACTATAGGAACTTCGGGGACAGATACTCATACATTCCGTATTTCTGCTACCACTTCTCCCGCTTTTGGGTTTGTGGTTGCTACTTCAACTGGTTCGGAGTTTAATGGTGTTTCAGTAATTGGCTCGGCAACTTCAACGTTTTCAAGTGGTGTTTCAACTGGTGGGTTGTCATCATCCGCCGGACTCACCCTAACAGCAGGAACCATTCTTTCCACAGGAACAGGAACTTCAACATTCTCCGGAGGAATCGGAGCAACATCTCTTTTAGCATCAGGAGGTCTCACCATCAGCGGTGGAGCGATACTTCAAACAGGAGGAGCTACTTCAACACTTAGTGGACTTTCATCATCGGGACTCACATCTACTGCGGGACTCAATATCACTGGCGGTTCAATTTCCACCAATGGACTTATCTAC
>DATDXD010000019.1:0-6480 GCA_036517275.1 Minisyncoccota bacterium | reverse complement strand
AGCTTGAGCTATCCACTTTATATGTTCTTTTATAAAACTTAATCGTTTTTCGTCTTTCGCATCCGCAAGCCCGTTTTCGGTGATATATATGGGTTTGTTGAATTTTTTAAGACCGCGCAAAACATAATAAAGCCCCTTTGGATAAATAGACCAGTCCATGTCATTTTTTATTCGTCCACGATTCCAATATTTATAATAGTTAACCCCAATAAAATCTTGTTGTTTGTTTGTTTTATTTAAAAACAAATTAAAATAAAAATTATTTTGAGAAATACCGGCAAATCCCCCTATTTTTTTAATAATCGTATAAGATATTTTATGAGCTTTAATAAGATGAAAAAAAACTTTTAAAAATTTGAAAAAAGATTTTTTCTGTGGAGGCCTAAATCCAAATAAATATGAATTTCGTGCATAAAAATCTGGTTCATTTAACGTTATCCAAAATTTTATTCCTTGAATGGATTGAGTTACCTTTTCACAGTATCGCGCAAAGTCTGAAATTGTTTTTTTATTTTCCCATCCCCCTTGTTTGGCAACCCACAAAGGCAATGTCCAATGCCAAAGCGTTACAAAAGGCTCAATCCCTCGCTCACGTAGAGCGTTTATTACTTCTTGATAATGCGTGATTTCTTTTTCATCCCATTTTCCTTCCTCTGGTTCTATTCGCGACCATTCAATGGAAAACCGATGCGCATTGTGACTCAAAGATTTCGCAATATCAAAGTCCTCGCGAAAACGATTGTAATGGTCGCAGGCTCGCCCAGAAACCGGATGATTTGTTGCCTTTTCCCATTCTGACCAATCATTGTGATTATTTCCCTCAACTTGATGCGCAGAAGTCGCCGCGCCCCAGTAAAAATCTTTTGGAAATTCAAATTTATCCATTCAAATATTTTATCATTTTCTGTGCTTCGCGCGCCACTCGTCTATTTTTTTGTGGTTTCCAGAAAGCAACACGTTCGGAACGCTGTATTTTTTATTTTCAAATTTTAAAATTTCCGGACGTGTATAAACTGGTATACCTATTCCATCTCGCTTTTCCTCCAATGACTCAAACTTACCCAAAACACCGGAAATTTGACGGGAGACAGCGTCAACAACAATCATTGATGGTAATTCGCCGCCAGTTAGAACGTAAGGACCAATCGAAATAGTCTTTAGTCCATAGTCCATAGTCCTTAGAACATTTTTAATTCGTTCATCAACACCTTCGTAGTGTCCGCAAATCATGATTATCTGTTCATATTTCTTGGAAAAATCTTGCGCCATTTTATTATCAAATTGTTTTCCGGAAGCAACAAATAAAATTATTAAAGTTTTAGAAACCTGTTTTTTAGAAATTTTTTCTAAAAGCTTTTGAATGCAATTCAAAAGCGGTTCAACTTTCATTACCATTCCAGGACCACCTCCAAACGGTCTATCATCCACTTTTTTGTGTTTATCTTTCGTAAAATCACGCAAGTTCCATGTTTTGATTTTAACTTTTCCTTTTTCTTGCGCGCGCTTAATAATTGATTCGTTAAAATATGAATCAAAAATCTTCGGAAATATAGTTATAATATCGAAACGCATAATACTTGACATAATAACAGAAAACCCTCGCAATTGCGAGGGTTTTCTGTTATTTCAAACTAATTAAAGTTTGAGGTCGTCAACAACTTCGTCAACGCTTCTTTCCGCTCTCGGTCCTCGACCGCCTTCCGGCTCGTCGATTTTGAGATTTACCCGCGCGTGGTTTTTCATACCAACTACGCGAAGCAAAGTTCTAAGCGCTTTTGCTGTATTGCCTTGTCGGCCAATGAGCTTGCCTACGTCATCCTTATCTACATGCACTGTAAGCAATACACCCATCTCGTCAACCTTGCGGTCAACTTTTACGGCGTCTGAATTGTCAACTAAAGACTTTACAACATACTCCAAAAATTCTTGGTCGGAGTATTCTGATGCTTTTGCAGCCATTTCTTTTAGTTTTGTGCTTAACAACTTATAATCTGTCCTGCGACCTTTTTCTCCAATAATCTTGGATTCTTTATGGTTTAATTATACTCTTTTTTATCTAAATGTCAATACCCACTTTGTGCTTATTCCTTGGCTTCTTCAGGTTTTGGTTCTGCTTCTTCCATCTTCTTTTCTTCAACTACCGGCTCTCCGACTGGTTTCTCTTCAATCTTGATTTCTTCTTTTTTGGGAAGCGGAACCACGTTTATCTTTTTACCTTCAATTATTTTTTCAGAGACCAACAAATTGTGAACCGTTGAAGAAACTTTGGCGCCCTTTTGGATCCAATATTTTATTCTTTCTCCGTCCAATTTTTTTTGCTTGGTTTTGGGATTTTTAAAACCCAGAATTTCTAAAAATTTTCCGCTTTTTGCGGCGTTTCTTTTGTCAGTTAAAACAACCCTAAAATTGGGGTCGTTTTTCCTTCCGAATCTTTGAAGACGTATCATCAACATTGTAGAAAATTTAGCATATTAGCGTAAATAACGCAACTTATTCAATTTGTGACCCTCAAAATCAACAGCGTAATGGGTTATCCCATCTTTATCCGAAAGATAAAATAAATAGGAAGAACTTACCGGAAAAACAGCCGCGAAAATCGCTTCTTTGCCTGGGTTTGAAATAGGTCCTTTGGGTAATCCCCTATATTTGTATGTATTGTAAGGAGAGTCTATTTTCAAATCATCCGCCGTAAGCTCGGCGCTCGTCTTTCCTAAAATATAAGTAAGCGACGCATCGACTTGCAATCCAATACCTTTTTGAATTCTCTTCCAAAGTATTCCAGAAACCAATCCTCTATCGTCCATATTATGCACTTCGCGTTCAATAATTGATGCCATAATTATAATGTCGCGCAAAGATTTTTTTTGGCGTTCAATTTCCGGCAAAAATTCGGCAACCTTAGTATTAAAATTATTTTTCATTTTTTCCACTACTTTTTTCGGAGTTGTGTTTTTAAAAAATTTATATGTGTCCGGAAACAAAAAACCTTCGTCATTTTTCGCAACTTTTTCAAATTCTTCTTTTGAAAAAAGTCTAGATTTTTCAAACAATTCCCCCATTTGCGCCACAGTGTACCCCTCTGGAATTGTAATTACAATCTCATTAGATTCTACAACAGAAGGAGAAGAAGGACGCAAAAAAATAAAGCCCAAAACCACGACTCCAAAAACAAAAATCAAATATTTAACCATGTTTTTAAAATTATAACAAAACCCCTCCCAAAAAGGGAGGGGTATTTTTATTTTCCATGTTTAGAGCTAAAAACGTCCAAATTCAATTTATGCAAAATATCTTCCATAAGACCGTTGTTATCTCTTTCATAGCCATGCGCTACTTTATCTCCAAAAAATCCTGTTTCAATTTCATAAATTTGTCTTTCAATGGATCTTGCGTAAGTAACATTGACTCCAAAATCTGTGCGTTTCATTTTATTATCTTCAAAAAACGTCCTCAAAAGTAAAGTGGGCACTTGCGCCATATGACGCAAACCCATGTTTTCATCGGACTGCTGTATATCAAATGCTGTATGCCAATTGCCGGCTATCACAATATGCGCGTTACCGTATTTTGAAAGCAATCTTTCGGGCGGAATACTCAAAGTTTCGTTTCTTGCAGTATGAGGGTGAATTGTTTTCAATTTTAAACCGTTTGCTGTTACAAATCTAATTTTGTCATCTGGTAAATCTTTGACAATTTTTGAAAACACAATATTTAGAAGCGTAAAATAATCAAGAGATATTTCGTATTTGTTTAAAATTGTAGCAACTCCATTCATAAGAAAATTTTCCAAACAAAGTCTGAAATAAGCAAGCGCTTGCACAGCGTCTCCAGTTTGCCATAAATCATGATTCCCCGCACAATAAACAAATGTTATAAGAAAACGAGTTACAGCGTCTGTAATTTCTTCTTTTGACATTGTTTTTTGATCTTTGCCTTTCATAAACTCTTCAAATCTAATCCTGAAAACTTCAATCATTGGAAATTGTACCAAATACGCGGCAACATGTTCTTGAGTATTTAAATTCAACCCCAAAAACACTTCTCCTCGCAAATGCAAACCATGCACTTTTGAGCCTTGAATAAAATCTCCGGAACCAACCAATACCGTCGCGTTTTCACGTAAAATAATTTTTGGCAATTGTTCCAAGATAAATTTACAATCCGTGAGCACTGTGCCATCCGGATATGTAGCGAGAGAATGCAAACAAGCAAAAGAAACAATTACATCTTCATTAAATTTTTCGGGCCATCTGTATCGTATCCTGCTTCTGATCCATTCTTTTGAAAAATCATAAAGAGTAGTTGTTTTATCGTAAACAATTCCCGCTTTAAAACGCGCCAGTTCTTCAATTTCTCTTTTTATTTGATCTCTTGAAACACCAACTTTTTCTTCCAAAACTCCAATAAAAGTCGGGCGTTCTTTTATTACTTCAATAATTCGTTTTTGAATTTCTGAAGCGCTTGCTGGCGCTTTAATAAGCTGACGTTCGTGATTTACAAGATGTTTAAAATCCGATGTTACAACGGTATAATTTCCATCCGTCCGAAATTTAATAACTCTGGTTCCAATTTCACTTTCAGAATCATCACCGGTTTCGCGTTCCGAAAGGGCATGAAGTTCAGGAACACCTATATAAGGACAATTAACTTCGCCAATGGCGGGCTTATGAATATTTACTCCATATCCTCCAAACGCGGCAAAATCTGGAGATCTTTTAAGAACTTTAAGAATTGTTCTGATTTGCGTTTGAATTTTTGTGCTGGCAAATTTACTGCGAAGAGACGATCTTTGTAAAGAAGCTGGTAAAAGAGACACATCAACTTTATCCTTCTTTTGCTTGCTTCCAACATGTTTTACTGGCAAAGTTTGATCATTGCTACTTCCAAAATAAACAATGTCGTCCCTAAGCTCGCTTAAAGCTATGGCTATTGAAGAACCTATTGCCCTATCTTTTTTAGGACTTGTAATAATGTACAATTTTACAAAATTACCATCTGGTTTTTTGAGTTTTGGCAAACAAACAGAAAGTTCTCTTGCAACACGCGAAACAAGAAGATCCGTCCAAGCATCACGTTCATGTTTAGAAACATTATGAAGATTATCTTTTAGTTGATTTTCCAAATAACTACCATTTACTAATCCAGCGCAAAGAACCAAAAAATGCGCACTACTTTGTTTTTGAACAAATTGATTAAGTTCCAATAGTCCTTCTCTGAATAATTCTTCACTTCCATAATTAAAGCCAGAAAATACTCCAACATTAGCGCCATTCTTGTGGTATTCTTCATTTGAAACTCCAATTTCAAAAACTTTTGGTTCCAGTGATTCAAAGTTTTTTCTAGCAACTGAAACCTTGTCTCCAACCAGAGAAAAACTATATCCCTTTTTTTCCAACTGCGGCTTTAAAAATTCAAAATACTCTTTGGTTTCTTCAATCTTTATTTTTAATCTTTCAGCGATCAAAGAAACTGACAAATTCATTGGTTCACTTGAAAGTACAGCCAATAAATCAAGAATATGTTTTTGAACAACCGCTTTTTTCTCTTCTTCTTTTCTTTTTCCTTGTTCAGAAGCCGCGCCTTTTAGTTTGCGCCGTCCTTTTAATCCTGAAAAGCTTGCCAACTCATAAATAGTGGCTTTGCTCACATTTGGATACGTTTTTTTAATGCTTTCGCGCACTTCTTGGCTTGATCCAACGGTGTATACCGCTTTAAACGCCTCTTTTTCATCTTCAGATAAACGCGTCCATACATTATTAGAAATATTTGAAGTTAATTTTCTTTTAAGTCCTCTGTCGCTTAACACGTGTCGAAATTGTATTTTGGTTAACTTTATAACGCATTCCGGTAAATTTAGAATTTTTCTGGTTTCTTTCAAAATTCGGCTTTCAATTTCATTCCAATTATCATGTGAATTGAAATCTTTTATTGATTTCAAAAATTCATCCGAAAACTTGCTCCAAGGCACTTTAACAATTGCTTTTTTCTTTTTTGTCATTTATCGCTCCAATGTCAACGAAGTTCTGACTCCAGTTTATTATCCACAACAAAAATGCACAATATTGACCCTCACACCACATCGTGGTGTCGCAAGCTATTGCTTGCCAAAACACAAACACCACGATTGGTGTGGGGGTTGACTTATATCCTTGAATTGGATTCTCTCAAAGTGTGACTGGATACTTTTATAAATTCCGCGTTTTTGTGGAATTCTTTGAGGTTTTTTGCTCCCAAATAACTCATGGATGAACGAAGTCCAGAAGAAAGATCGTTTAAAATACTGGAAACTCCCCCTTTGTATGTCACTTTTCCAGAATCGCCTTCCGGAGTTCTATAAAATCCATCATTTAAAACAACAACTCCGCGCGACGCCATCCCTCTATATAATTTAAACTCCGCAGCTCCTTCAATAATTTTTTCGCCGGGCGCTTCATCTGTTCCCGCCAGCAAATACCCACTCATTATGGTAGACGCTCCCGC
>DATDXD010000018.1:0-14814 GCA_036517275.1 Minisyncoccota bacterium | reverse complement strand
CAAAAGTTGGTTGATGGGCCGGACGCAAAAGATATGCGCCGGGGGCGCGCCGCGGCTACAAACATTATTCCATCAACCACCGGAGCGTCTGAAGCGGTGACCAAAGCAATTCCGTCGCTTGAGGGAAAATTTGACGCGGATTCTATACGAGTACCAACCATTTCCGGATCACTAAGTGTAATAACCGCGAAACTCGGCGGAGTTTCGCTTCAAGGTATTTCTAAAGAAAATATCAATCAAGTATTTATAAATGCGTCCAAAGACAAACGTTGGGAAAAAGTTTTGAAAGTTACAGAAGACCCAATTGTTTCCACAGATGTAATAGGGGAGCCGTATGGCGCGATAGTTGATCTTTCGCTTACAAAAGTAATTGGTGGAGATTTAGTGAAAATATTTTCTTGGTACGATAACGAGGCGGGATATACAGCAACGCTCATAGAACATGTTAGGAGGGTGGCAGAAAATTTATGAAAATTTTTATTGTTATTCTCATTTTTGTTGCGGCAGCCATTTTTCTTCCAATTTACAATGGAAGAGTTATTTGTGGTATCAATCCAGAGGGTGGATGTTGGAATAAAAAAGTAAATCTTATAGAATATTTTAAACAAAATGGGTTTGAGTTAAAAGAAAAACTAAAATAAAGAATTTATTTTATGAAAATTTTTTTGGGCGCGGATCATCGCGGGTTTGAGTTAAAAGAAAAACTAAAAAAATATTTAGGAGAACTGGGTTACGACGTTGATGATCGCGGTCCATATCAATATGACAAAGATGACGACTATGTTGATTTTGTCTCAAAGGTTGCTCAAAAAGTTTCTGAAGATCCGGAAAATAACAGAGGAATAGTTTTGGGTATGACTGGTCAAGGAGAAGGAATGGTTGCAAATAAATATAAAGGGGTGCGAGCAACAGTTTTTTATGGACCCTCATTTGAAACGGGGGGTCCAAAAACTTGGGGATTCAAAACTTGGCTTTTGGTGCTTGGTGGTGGGGGGGCTACCGGTGTTGCAGAGGGAGTAATACACAAAAAATTTCAAGAAGTAATAAAATTATCAAGAGAACACAATAATTCAAATGTGCTGTCTTTAGGCGCTTATTTTTTGCATGAAAAAACAGTCAAGGATTTAATTAAACTTTGGTTGGAAACAAAATTTTCTGGAGAGGAAAGGCACGTTCGAAGAATTAACAAAATAAAAGAATTAGAAAAAAATGGCTGAAATTATCCCATCAATAAATGTTGATAATTTTGAAGAAGCCGTTTGGCGCATTAAGCTTGTGGAACCATACGTCAACTGGGTTCATTTGGACGTATCCGACGGGATTTTTACAAAACACACAAGTTGGCACAATCCAGCCGATTTAATTGGTTTTGACACAAAAGTAAAAATAGAAGTTCATTTAATGGTTGACAAACCAGAAACAAAAATAGACGAGTGGCTTTTGACGTCGGCTCAAAGATTTATTTTTCATCAGGAATCCACAAAAAATCACGATTTAATTATTGAAAGCATTCACAAAGCAGAAAAAGAAGCGGGTGTGGCTATAAAACCAGATACGCCATGGCTTAAACTTTTTCCATATTTTGGTAAAGTTGAACTTGTGCAACTTCTTGCTGTGCCTCCGGGGCCATCTGGTCAAAAATTTAGCGAAGAAATAATTCATAAACTGGGACACGTCAAAAGTACTTGCCATCCTTGTAAAGTGGAAGTTGATGGTGGAGTTAAATTGGATAACGCGCAGGGGCTAATAAAAGAAAAGGCGAATATTTTGGTGGTGGGTAAAGCAATTTTTGAGGCAAAAGATCCAGTAGACGCGATAGAAAAATTTAAAGATTTAAAAATTTAAGGTATGTCGCATCTTCACGAAGAAAAATTGAAATATTTGGAAGAGATGGCGGCAAAAATCCGCTTTGATACTATTGAATCCGTAATAAACGCGGGTTCTGGGCATATTGCGGGACCATTGGATATGGCGGATATTTTTACAGCGATGTATTTTCATGTTTTGAAGCATGATCCAAAAAATCCTAATTGGACAGAAAGAGATAGATTGGTTTTATCTAATGGGCATATTTGTCCGGTGCAATATACAACAATGGCGCATGCCGGATATTTTAAAATTGAAGAATTAAAAACATTAAGGCAATTTGGCACGCGATTACAGGGGCATCCGCATCGTTCCGCGCTTCCCGGTATTGAAACAACTTCTGGACCTTTGGGATCTGGACTTTCACAGGCAGTTGGTATGGCGATCGGATTTAAAATGAATAATGCAAAAAATCAAGTTTATTGTCTGATGTCCGACGCCGAACAGCAATGTGGGCAAACATGGGAAGCAACAATGCTTGCGGGAAAATTGAAGTTAGATAATCTTACGGCGATAATTGACAGAAACAATATTCAAATTGACGGAATGACAGAAGATATAATGCCTCTGGAACCGCTAAAAGAAAAATACGAAGCGTTTAATTGGCGTGTTTTGGAAATAAATGGGCATGATTTTTACGAAATTATAAATGCCGTGGAAACGACAAAAGCGATTTTTGAAAAGCCAGTTATGATTATCGCGCATACAATCGCGGGCAAGGGAGTTGATTTTATGGAATATCAATATCCATGGCATTCAAAATCATTTAAACCAGAGGAAGCAAAAGAGACGTTGAAGCAGTTGCGTACTTTACAAGGAAAAATTAAATCAGAACACGAATAAAAATATGCCAATAAATAAAAAAGCAAAATTGGTTTATAATGTTTTGGAACTAGATAAACTTGAACAAAAACCCACAAGAGATGGTTATGGTTTGGGTTTGGTTCAAGCGGCAGATGAAAATCCAAACATAATAGCTCTTTGCGCGGATTTAATAGAATCTACTCGCACAGAAAATTTTGCGAAAAAATATCCTGATAGATTTATTGAAATGGGAGTGGCGGAACAAAACATGGCGTCTGTGGCGGCGGGACTTTCGGCAGTCGGAAAAATCCCGTACATTACTTCATACGCGATGTTTAGTCCCGGAAGAAATTGGGAACAGTTGCGAACAACTGTTTGCTACAATGAACAAAATGTAAAAATAATAGGATCTCACACGGGAGTGTCAGTAGGTCCAGATGGCGCCACGCATCAGGCGATAGAGGATATTGCTATAACTCGTCCCATAGCCAACATGCAAGTTTTTGCTCCTTGTGATGTTTGGGAAGCGCAAAAAACAACTTACGCGATCTCAAAAATTGACGCGCCGTGCTACGTGCGTTTCGCGCGTGAAAAAACCCCAGTTTTTACAACAGAAGATACTTCTTTTGAAATAGGCAAAGCGCAAGTTTTTTTTGAGGAAAAAAGTCGGCTTGATGTTGCAATAATTGCTTGCGGTCCTCTGGTCCATAACGCGCTTTTGGCGGCTGGAGAGTTAGAAAAAGAAGGTTTTGGAATCCGAGTTATAAATAATGTTTCAATAAAGCCGATGGATGAAAGAACAATAATTGATGCGGCGAAAGATGCTGGTGCAGTTGTGACAGTTGAAGAACATCAAGTCGCGGGAGGCATGGGTTCAGCCGTGGCAGAGGTTTTGGCTAAAAATTTTCCTGTGCCAATAGAATTTATAGGAGTGCAAAATCGTTTTGGGGAATCAGGATTGCCAAATGAACTTATAGAACACTTTGGAATGGGAGTTAAAGAAATAAAAGAAGCTGTAAGAAAAGTTACAAATAGGAAAAATAATTATAAAATATAAGTTATGCCATACGATTTTTTGGGAATAGGAGATACGGTGACAGATGCGTTTATTCGTTTGAAAGACGCGCATGTTTATTGTGATATTGATAAAGAAAAGTGCCAAATTTGTATGAAGTTTGGCGATAAAATTCCTTATGAAAATGTTTATGTGATTCCGGGAGTTGGTAATTCTGCCAACGCCACGGTAGCAGCGTCGCGTTTGGGGCTAAAATCCGCTCTTTATACAAATTTAGGAGATGATGTGTACGGAGTGGAGTGTGTGGACGCGTTGAAAAAGGAAGGCGTTGGTGCGGAGCTAATGTTAAAACATAAAGACAAACAAACAAATTACCATTATGTTTTATGGTTTGAAGATGATAGAACGATTTTAATAAGACATCAGGAATACGAATACAAATTGCCGGATATTGATAAACCCGCTTGGATTTATCTTTCTTCTTTGGGTTCAAATTCTTTGCCTTTTCATGAAGAACTTGAAAAATATCTCACACTGCAAGATGGAAAAATAAAACTTGCTTTCCAGCCGGGCACATACCAAATAAAATTCGGCAAAGATGAATTGGCATATTTTTACGGCAGAGCGGAAGTGGTGCTTGTAAACAAAGACGAAGCGCAGAGAATTTTGGAAGTTTCCGAAACTGACATTAAGATTTTACTTGAAGAAATGCACAAACTTGGATCAAAAATTGTGGTAATTACCGATGGTCCAAAAGGGGCTTATTCGTACGATGGCGCAGAAATGCTTTTTATGCCGGCGTATCCGGATCCCAAACCTCCCTATGAGCGTACGGGCGCGGGAGACGCTTTCTCTTCCACTCTTGTTTCCGCTTTGGCGCTTGGCAAAAGTCTGCATGAAGCGCTTATGTGGGCTCCTATCAATTCAATGTCGGTGGTGCAAGAAGTTGGGGCAAGGGCGGGGTTACTTACAAAAGAAAAATTGGAAGAGCATTTAAAAAACGCACCCGAAAACTATAAACCGCAGAAAATATGACATTAAATCAAATTCTAGGAAAAGCATTGAAGGAGGGTTGGTCTACTGGACATTTTAATATTTCAGAATTGGACCACATGCGGGCGATTATAGAGACATGCGCCAAACTTCGGAGTCCTGCGATTATTGGAACTTCGGAAGGAGAGCGTAAGCATATTGGACTTCTTGAACTGGTTGCCTTGCGCGATGTATTTCGCAAAGAATTTGATATTCCAATTTTTTTAAATGCTGACCATACAAAAAGCGTGTCCGCGGCGAAAGAAGCGATAGATGCTGGTTACGATTCTATTCATATAGATTTGTCCGCATTGCCGTTTGAAGAAAATATTGCGGGGACAAAAGAAATTGTTGAGTATGCAAAGGGGCAAGGGGCAAGTAGCAAGGGGCAAGAAATTAACATTGAAGGCGAGCTGGGATATTTGCGCGGAGAATCTAAAATTCAAAAAGAAAAAATTATAATTTCAAAAGACGACTACACAAAACCGGAAGAAGCAAAAGAGTTTGCGGAAAGAACGGGTGTGGATCGTTTGGGGGTTGCGGTGGGCAATATTCATGGACTTTCGCCCGAAGAACCAGATTTAAACATAGATTTAATAAGCAATATACGTAAAGCGTGCCCTGCGAATGTCGTGCTGGTTCTTCATGGCGGTAGCGGTATTAAAGACGAACAAATCAAAGACGCGATAAAGAGTGGAATTTCAAATGTTCATATAAATACGGATTTGCGAAAAGCGTTTGTTGAAGGGTTAAAAGAATCAATAGAAAAAAATCCCGACGAAGTCGCTATGTATAAATTGGATAAAGAGGGGATAGAGCGAATGAAAGAAGTTGTAAAACAAAAATTGACGCTTTTTGGGAGCGTCAATCGGATCTAGTTTTTTTGGCGCATCAAGATTGTGATATTGAGCGCGACTCCAACGGAGCCCATTACGTAAAAAAACGAATTAAAAAATTTTGAAAAAAGCATCCATTGTCCAAAAAGTTCAATTATTCCGATCATCATACATCCAAAATTTACTATAAACATAACAGTCAAAAAGAAAAGCGACATTTATTTTTCTCCCATTTGTTTTTTACTTCTCGTGGCAATTTAGCATATATTTGATATAATTTCAATATGCTAAAAGTTTTTGTAACAAGGCCTATTCCGGAAGCGGGAATAAAAAAGCTTCAAGAAAAAGGCTATGAAATTTTAATAAATGAAAAAGCTCGCGATAGAGCCGCGAGTGAAAAAGAATTAATAAATGGGGTAAGAGGTGTTGATGCTATACTTTCTGTTTTGACAGACAAAATAACCGCCAAAGTTATGGATGCTGGAACTCCTACTCTTAAAATTATAGCGAATTACGCAGTGGGTTTTGACAATATTGATTTGGAAGCGGCAAAAATTAGAAACATTATGGTTACAAATACTCCGGGGGTACTTACAGATAGCGTGGCGGAACATACTTTTACTTTAATGCTTGCAATCGCTCATCGCATAGCTGAAGCCGATAGATTTTCTCGCGCTGGTAAATACAAAGCTTGGGGACCAGAACTTCTTTTGGGTAATGATCTTTCGGGAAAAATTTTAGGTATTGCGGGGCTTGGGAGAATTGGGAGCAGGGTGGCGCATCACGCGGTTAAAGGTTTTGATATGAAAGTTGTTTATACTGACGTAAAGCAAAATGTAGAATTTGAGCAGGAATTCGGCGCGGTATTTGCAAGCACAATTGACGAACTTTTGCCGAAATGCGATTTTGTTTCTTTGCATGTTCCGCTCCTGCCCTCCACGCATCACTTAATAAACGAAACAAGACTAAAATTAATGAAACCGACGGCATATTTGATAAATACTTCGCGCGGTCCTGTTATAGATGAAAAAGCGCTTGTAAGAGCGCTAAAAGAATGTTGGATAACCGGAGCTGCTATAGATGTTTTTGAGTTTGAGCCGGAAATAACCAAAGAATTAAAAAAACTAGAAAACATAATACTGACTCCGCACATCGCTTCTGCAACTCGCGAAACCAGAGACAAAATGGCAATTTTGGCGACAGAGAACATAATTGCGGCATTGGAAGGAAAAATTCCACTAAATATTGTGAAAATGAACTTATAAACATCCTTACAAACTTGAGAATGTTGGTATATCGTTTAAAAGAAATTTTTTTGAAACATGAAAGGCGGATTGGATTTTTATTTCTTGCGGGGGGTTTTATTTTTGATAATTTAACTCTAACACGGGTAGATTTGTTTTTGGACAATATGGTTCTGCTTTTTTATTTGGTGGTTGTTGCCGTGGGAATAATAATTATAAATTCACGAGCGGAAAAATTTCACGATTTTATACCATACGCGATGCAATTTGCTTTTGGAGGGCTTTTTTCGGGATTTTTAGTTTTTTATTCTCGGAGCGGTTCTATTGCGGCAAGTTTGCCATTTTTATTGATACTTGCCGTATTTTTGGTTGGTAACGAGTTTTTTCAAAAACGCTACGAATTATTTAATTTTCATTTAGCAGTTTTTTTTGTCGCTGTTTTTTCGTATTCTATATTTTCTTTGCCGGTTTTGTTGCGTAAGCTTGGGGCGGAAATTTTTGTTTTAAGCGGTTTTTTAAGCCTCGCGATTATTTTTTCCTTCTTCTATTTAATAAAAAAAATTTCACCACAGAAGATCGCGAGTCACAAAAAATTAAACGTGATTACAATACTTGGAATTTATTTTTTGTTTAACATACTTTATTTTTCTAATATTATTCCCCCAATTCCTTTGGCGCTTAAAGAATCCGGAATCTATCGTTATGTTGAACGGATAAACGGCGATTACGTTTTTTACGGAGAAGATAAAAAATGGTTTCAATTTTGGCAAAAAAATAAATATCGTTTCGCGCTAGGGGAGAGTGTGTACGCATACAGCGCGGTTTTTGCGCCCACAAAAATTAATAGCCAAATTTTTCATCGGTGGTCTTTTTACGATCAAAAAAACAAAGAATGGATTGAGACAATCAAAATAGGTTTTCCGATTGTCGGCGGACGAGATGGCGGATACAGGGGTTATTCCGTAAAAGAAAATGTTTTCCCCGGAAAATGGAGGGTGGATGTAATAACTGAACGCGGACAAACTATAGGTCGTATTGGCTTTGAAATATTGAATAATATTTAAAAAAACGCTACTCTTCCTAAAGACTTAAAAAAGAGGGGAAATGGGCATTCGGGATGGATTGTTGGCGATTTTTGTGGCGTTTGCATTTGTGGCTTGGGCTGTGTGGGGCAAGTATTACAAAGTTCATCCGATTATGCTCGGAATTATGAGTGCCACACTTCTGGCTTTCACTGTAACGATATTTTCTTTGGGGAGATTATATGAAATTAACTCATTTTTTTCTTTAAAATCTTTTTTTATAATGTTTTTTTTGTGTGTTTTAAACGGTGTTGGATTTTATCTCTACGCATCAAAAATCGCAAGTCCGTTGGTTAGAACTGGAGACTATGTTGGTTTGGTTGCAATTCTAATGCTTACGGAAGCGCGTTTTTTGGACATGTATTTAAATGGGAATTCAATGAACGGAGTGAATTATGCGGGAATCTTTATTATAATTTTGGGAGTTTTTTGTTTTACGCGATAAAATAAATAAATGCCCCGACCTTGGTCGGAGCATTTTTATATTTATTTTTTTTGTTTGCCTAACCACTCTATCAAAACGTCTTCTTCGTCTTTGGTTCCTTTGAAACTCACCGGATGTTTTTTTCCATCCATTGTTTTTTCAACAACAGGACACGGCGTGTGGGTTTCGCTTTGCCGGATAAATCCGCGAACCCATTCGGCTTTGTGCCTAGTCATGACGTTAACCAAATCCGGCGCTTTGTTTTTCAATTTCGCAGTAATATTTGCCGTGCTTACAGCGTGGCATGAATCGCATTTACTTTTCAAAAATATTTCTTTTCCATCCGGAGTCGAAACTCCAGCTAACATTAAAACAAGCAATAATGAAATCATGAGAGTCCTCCTTTTTGTTTGGGAACAATTTACATTTATTTTTTATCATACGCCAGTTAAAAAATCAACCCCGACCTAAGTCGGGGTTGATTTTATCTATTTAGAAACGATTGTCTCGTCTCGGGGGGCGGTTTTTGCGCCAACACTCCTTACATTGGAGACGGTCCATTCTCGCCGGATCCGGGTTGAATGGGAGTTCCGTGATTTCTCCTTTGCATTGAGAGCAAGTCCAATTGCCTTTTACAGGCTCTGGCCTTGGGCCCCAACTTCGTCTTTCTTGGTCCATTTGTCCAAAAATGTAACTCTTGTTAATAAAACGACTTTACCTAAAGCGAGGACAAATGAACCTAAATATAGGAACTACGTACCTGACTTTATGATTTATCTATCCTATCATAAAACAAATATAAAATCAAGAGGTGTGGAAAAGGCTTAATGGAGGTGTAACTATTGTCCAAAAAGATAGCAATTGATAAATTGTAAATATGAACTTGAAACTAAACTATCCTCTTAAAAAAGTGTCATCAATTAAGATTGGTGGCATTGCCAAGTTTTTTGTAAACATAAAGAATGAAGAGGGGTTGGTAAAAATAATTAAGTGGGCAAAGAAAAATAAATTAAAATGGTTTGTTGTTGGTGAGGGATCGAACCTGATTCCAAGAGATAATGGTTTTAATGGATTAATAGTCAAAAACGAAATCAGCGTTTTTAAAATTAAAGATAATAAGGTTTTTTTTGGAGCCGGAAATAATCTTTTAAAATCCATTTTAAAACTAAATAGACTTGGTTTGATGGGAATGGAAAGAATGGCCGGTATACCCGGAACCGTTGGCGGAGCGATAAGAGGATCGGTTGGCGCTTATGGTCAGGAAATTAAAGATAACATTGTTAGAGTAAAAATTTATGACGGAAATAAAAATTTTTGGATTTCAAAAAAACAATGCCATTTTACTTATCGGGAAAGTATTTTTAAGAAAAATAAAAGCTGGATTATTTTGGGCGCGGAATTTAAATTTGAAAATGAAAATCCGAAAAAACTTTCTAAAATATCTAAAGATATAATAAAACTTCGCCAACAAAAATATTGGTCCGGTCTTTTGTGTCCGGGGAGTTTTTTTAAGAATATTATTATAAAAAATATAAAGCCTTCATCTTTGAAAAAGAAACTATTATTACAAATACCAGAAGACAAAATAACTCATGGTAAAATACCAGCTGGTTATCTTTTAGAAATAGTTGGTTCTAAAGGATTAAGATTCGGAAATATTAAAGTGGCGAAACATCATGGAAATTTAATTTACAATATGGGTAGAGGTAAATCATCGGAAATTATAAAATTGGCAAAAGTTTTAAAAAACAGGGTTAGAAAAAAATTTGGCATAAATTTGGTGGAAGAAATACAATATCTATGAAAACTTTGTTAAAATTAATTTGTTTATGAATAAAGAAAAGTTGAAATCGGAAACCGCAATAAAGCAAATAACCAAAAACATAAAACGGCTTTTTAAACTTGCTTGGAGAATGGATCGTAAAATAACCACACTCTACTATCTTACGGCGGGTGTTGGCGCCTTGGTTCCTTTGGCTTCGGCTTACGCAGGGAAACTATTGATTGATTATCTTCAGATAACCCAAAATTCTTTTGCAACAACAATTCCTGTAATTATCACTATTGTGCTAGCCGCCAGATATTTAGTCACTTTTTTAGACGGCATTGTGTATTGGGGAATCAATCAAAGTTACTTGGACTATGTTTTTCGCTATAAACTCCAAAATGAAGTTACTTGGAAATTTCAGCAAAAAATATCAAAACTTGATATTGCGCATTTTGAAAATTCGGAAGTTCAAGACCTAATAACAAAAACACGAGATACAATGCAATGGCAATTGCCGGATTCTTTAAGAACATTTTCGTATTTATTTAGCGATGTTATTGCTTTTGTTGCGGCTTTTTTGGTTCTTTTGCCATTTGGTTGGTGGGTGCCGGTTCTTGTTGGGGTAATTACCATACCAAGACTCTATCTCCAAGGAAAATACGGAGGAATAAAATGGTCAATTTGGGGTTCTGGCGCGCCTCAAGCAAAAAAACTTTGGTATTTGAATTATCTTTTACAAGATCCAATGACTGTGAGAGAAACAAGAATTTCGCAATCATCCGAGTCTCTTTTGAATAAATTTAAAGAAATTCAACAATACTTATATAACTTAAGTAAAGGCGTGCTAGATAAATATTTGCGTGTGTTAACAATCCCACCAATTATAGAAGCAATTGTTATATTTTTCATAGCATATCAGTTTTTGCCTCTCGTTGTTGCTGGAACAATTACTATTGGTACTTTTACTTTGCTGATTAGCATGTTGGAGCAACTGGGTAGTCGCGCGGCAAATACTTCGGCTCACTTTGCTCAAATTTATGAAAATAATCTTTACATAAACCACTATTTTGACTTTCTTGCTCTTCCTCAATTGATACCAACCGCTAAAAATTCCGTTATTTTTGAAGAAATAAAACCGCCAAAAATAGAATTTAAAAACGTATCCTTCAATTATCAAAACGGTCCGAAAGTTTTGGATGGCGTTTCTTTTGTCATAGAGCCGGGGGAGAGTATTGCTTTGGTTGGACACAACGGCGCCGGCAAAACAACCATAGTAAAATTATTGTGCAGGTTTTACGACGTAAGTGATGGAGAAATATTGATAAACGATACCAACATTAAAAATTTGGATTTATCTCGCTGGTATAAATTTTTGGGCACTCTTTTTCAGGAATTTGTAAAATACCACTTTACAGTTAGAGAAAATATTTTTTTGGGAGCGCCGGACAAAAATGATGAAAAGGCAATGAAAGAGGCGGCAAATAAATCTGGAGCGGCGGAATTTATTGAGAGACTGCCCAAAAAATATGATACGATTCTTGGTAAGGAATTTGAAGATGGCGAAGAGTTGTCCGGTGGGCAATGGCAAAAATTGGCGATAGCAAGGGCGTTTTATGAAGAACCGCCGGTTTTGATTCTTGACGAACCAACAAGCGCGATTGATGCCGAAGCTGAGTATGAAATTTTTAATAACTTAGAAAAGCAGTATAAAAATAAAACTCTTATCTTGGTTTCTCACCGATTTTCAACAGTGAGAAACGCGAACAAAATTATTGTTATTGATCATGGCAAAATAGTAGAAAGTGGTTCCCATAAGGAGCTGATGTCATTGGGTGGTGAATATTCAAAGTTGTTTTCAATTCAAGCAAAGGGATATAGGTAACCCAAAAAGTCTAATCTTGGAGCCGATGGTCGGGATTGAACCGACGACCCCGTCCTTACCATGGACGTGCTCTACCAACTGAGCTACATCGGCATGTTTTGCATTTTAGCAGGTTTTGAGTATAATGCATATATTATGTCTCAAGATAATTTAATAAAACTTAGCTGTACAAATTGTAAAAGAATAAACTATTGGTCTCGAAAAAACCGCAAAAAAGTGGAACGCAAAATTGAGCTCAAAAAATACTGTAATTGGTGCCACGGGCAATATCCCCACAAGGAAGCTAAAAAATAAAACCCTTGTTAGGGTTCTATAATTTTCGTGATATTAAATAAAGATTCCACAATATGGTCTTTTGGAATTCCTTCACGGATAAAAGCATATTCAGGAATTCCACCAGAAAGAACAGCTACAAATGGAATTCCAGCGGCTTTTGCACATTCCCAGTCGGGATACCAATCGCCAACAAACAAAGTATTTTCTTTTGGAATTTCAAGAGAGTCTGTAATTATTGTAAGAGCTCGAGGATCAGGTTTGGGGTGGCCGGACTCCTGCGAGCTTATGTATGAAAACTGGTTTATATTAAATCTTGTGCGTTTCAATTTTTGTTTTAATTCAGGTAATCCGTTAGAAGTGCATAGCGCCACCGGTATTAAACGTGAAAACATGTTTACCGTGATTAAACTGCCATAAATTGCGGATGTTGGATTTTCAACTTCTTTTCTGAAAAATATTTTTTTGAATCGATGGACTTCTAAATCGTTTAAATTCGGCCATATAATTTTTATGGTTTGCGTAAAATTTGCAACACCATGGTTTATGCCTAAAGATAATTCTGTTATATATTTTTTTATTGGTTTTTCACACAAACCCATTTTTTGTGCGGCTTCTATAAAATTTTTTTTGAAAGTTTTTTGTATATCCAACAATACTCCGTCAACATCCAAAATCAGCAATTCTAATTCTTTACCAAATAATTTCAAAGGCCATCTCCCATAATTTCTGCTACAAATCTAGCACAAAGATCTTATTTTTGCTAGATTTATAGAAGTTATAAGGGGGTATCTTCCAATGGCAGGATAGCGGTCTCCAAAACCGCCAATCTAGGTTCAAATCCTAGTACCCCCGCAATGTTAATAGATGACGTAACAATTAAAATATCCGCTGGTGATGGGGGCAGAGGCGCCGTTGCTTTTAATAAAAATATAATGAGCTTGGGTCCCGTGGGTGGAAGCGGAGGTAATGGGGGAAGCATATATATTGAAGGCGTGTCTGATTTGAGCGCGTTAAGTCAATTTAGATATAAAAAAGATATCAAAGCGGAAAATGGGGGTATTGGAAGAGGACAATTTAGAGATGGTCCTAATGGAAAAGACCTTTTTTTAAAAGTTCCAGTCGGTACTGAAATTCAAATTGTATCATTACAAAAAACCAAAGGAATTCCTTTTAAAAAAGAGGTTTTAAAAGTTGGTGAAAGAGTTTTGGTGGCAGAAGGAGGACATGGAGGAAAAGGAAATTTTCTTTTTCGTGGTCCCAGAAACACTTCACCAAAACAATTCCAAGAAGGACTTCCCGGTGAGCGTTTTACGGTGCGAATGGAACTCAAACTTATCGCGGATGTTGGTTTGATTGGTTTTCCAAATTCCGGAAAATCTAGTTTGCTAAACGAACTTACGGCGTCACAAAGCAAAGTTGCCAATTATCCATTTACAACCTTGGAGCCAAATTTGGGAGTTTATTTTGATCTTATTTTGGCGGATATCCCTGGGCTTATTGAAGGGGCGTCTTCGGGTAAGGGACTGGGAATTAAATTTTTAAAACACATTGAACGCACTAAAATTTTATTTCATCTTGTTTCCGCAGAGTCAGAAAATCCGGCAAGAGATTATAGAATAATAAAAAAGGAACTTGCAAAATACAGCAAGGAACTCGCGAGAAAAACAGAATACGTGTTTTTGAGCAAAAGCGATACTTTGCCAAAAAAAGAATTAACAAAAAAAGTCGCGGTTCTCAAAAAAATTACTAAAAAGATTTTTCCAATTTCCGTGTATGATTGGGATAGTTTGGAAAAAGTAAAAAAGATTTTGGAAAAAATCCAATCAAAAAAACTTATCCACAAGTAAGATTTTGCGGATGCTCATTTTTTAATATAATAAACAAAGGATATTCACGAACCCCGTAAGGGGTATTTTTTATGAAAGAATATTTTACTTTTGACGATGTTTTATTGATTCCGCGAAGATCTTCTGTGTTTTCACGCAAAGATGTTTCTTTGCGTACCAAATTTTCAAGAAATTTGGAACTAGATTTGCCGATTGTTTCGGCAAACATGGATACGGTTACTGAATCTCAAATGGCGATCGCGATGGCGCAGGCCGGTGGAATTGGCATAATTCACCGATTTTTACAGATTGAGAAACAGGCGGAGGAAATTGCGAGGGTCAAAAAACAAAATTTGCTTGTTGGCGCGGCGATTGGTGTAAAAGACGCTTTAGAAAGAGCCGAAGCGATGGTAGATGCCGGAGCAGATGTTTTGGTGGTGGATATAGCCCACGGACACAATGAGCTTGCTTTGGAAACGGTAAAATTATTAAAGAAAAAATTTAAGAAAATTGATGTTGTTGGTGGTAATGTAGCAACTGCCGACGGGGTTTTGGATTTAATACGTGCCGGCGCAGACGCTATAAAAGTTGGCATTGGTTCCGGAGCGGCATGTACCACGCGCGTAGTGACTGGGGTTGGAGTGCCACAGCTTTCGGCAGTTATTGATTGTGTAAAAGCGGCGCGAAAATTTAAAATTCCCATTATTGCCGATAGTGGTATCAAAAATTCCGGAGATATATGCAAAGCGCTCGCCGCGG
>DATDXD010000017.1:0-5589 GCA_036517275.1 Minisyncoccota bacterium | reverse complement strand
CAAGTTTGGATTCATGAAAGTCTCCCACAAGATGTTCAGGAGACAATCTTACTCGTAGCGGGCATTGCCCGCGTCTGCTAAAATTTCGAGAAAAAGGGCTGGAAATTCCGGCCTTTTTTGTTTTATCCCTTGTATTTTTTTGATGGATTTTCTATCATTTCAAAATGGCTAAACAAAATACAAAAGCAAGTTTATTAGAAGATAAATGGCGACATGTGGATTCTACTGTTAAGGATTTGCAGTCAAAATTTGGAGAAGGAATTTTGATGAAATTGGGCGATTCTCCCAAAGTAGATATTGATGCAATTCCTACTGGTTCTCCGGGTTTGGATTTGGCGTTGGGGATTGGCGGTGTGCCCAGAGGAAGAATTATTGAAATATTTGGTCCCGAATCATCAGGAAAAACAACTTTAACTTTGCACATAATTCGCGAAGCTCAAAAAAAGGGCGGAATTTGCGCTTTTGTGGACGCGGAGCATGCTCTGGACCCTGATTGGGCAAAAAAATTGGGAGTACAAACAGAAGATCTTCTTGTTTCTCAACCAGACACAGGAGAACAAGCATTAGAAATAGTTGAGTCCTTGGTTCGTTCTGGAAAGATTGATGTTGTGGCTGTGGATAGTGTCGCGGCTTTGACTCCCAAAGCTGAAATTGAGGGAGATATGGGCCAACAGCATATTGGTTTGCAGGCAAGACTGATGTCGCACGCATTGCGAAAGCTCACTGGAATTGTTTCTAAATCAAAAACTGTTGTAATTTTTATAAATCAAATACGAATGCAGATTGGCATAATGTTCGGCAATCCGGAAACCACCACTGGAGGTAAAGCTTTAAAATTTTATTCTTCTGTGAGAATTGACGTGCGCAAAGCCGCGCAGATAAAAAAGGGCGAGGATATAATAGGCAACAGAGTAAAAGCAAAAGTTGTAAAAAACAAAGTGGCTCCGCCGTTTAGAACCGCAGAGTTTGATCTTTTGTATAGCGAAGGTATTTCTTACGAAGGTGATCTTTTGGTGCTTGGAGAAAAATACGGATTTGTTAAAAAAGCCGGAGCTTCTTATACTTTCGGGGATATTTCTTTGGGAAGAGGGTATGACGCAGCTCGTTCATACTTAAAAGAAAATAACAAAATCGCGCGGGATATTTTAACAAACGTTTTATCTGCGCACAAAGGGAACGAGTCCTAAAAATCTCGCTCTTTTTATTGCCTCAGAAAGCATGCGTTGGTGCGAAGCACAGGTGCCTGTGCGCGCTTTTCTTATGATTTGCGCTTGTGGGGCGATAAATTTTCGGATAAGTTCCGCGTTTTTAAAATCAATTGAATTGGTGTTTGATGCGCAAAAGTAACATTGTTTTTTCATTGTTTTCATATTTTTTTATTTAAAACGGAATATCGTTAGGATTTATTTCGTCTTCCGGATATTCTACTGTGGGTATTTCTTCTGGTTTGTTTGTGTGAGCTGGTGGTTCGTTTTCAGGACTTTGTGTTTGGTTTTCATCAGAGATTCTTTTTGGCCCCATTTGCATATTTTCTACCACAATTTCAGTTTTGTATTTTTTGGTTCCGTCCTGTCCTTGCCATGATCTTGTTTGAATTCTTCCTTCAACCATAATTGAAGACCCTTTTTTGAGATATTGCTGGGCGATTTCAGCTAGGCGCCCAAACATTACTATATTATGAAATTCTGTTTGTTTTTGCTGTGAACCATCTTTTCCTTTCCACATTCTGTTTGTCGCAAGACCAAAAGAGGCGACTGGTTGTCCTGATGGCAGGCTTCGCAATTCCGGATCGCGCGTCATATTTCCTATTAAAATTACACGGTTGAGATTCATATTTTTTATTTTCCTAATATTTCCTCTAATTTTTTATCTATTTCTTCTACATTTGCCGCGGGTTCTTCTTTTTCGTTTGGAGCCGACCAACCTTGGACTGGCTTGATTTCAAAAGGTGTTTGTCTAAACGGTTTTGTACTGATTTGTCGCTGTGGCGCGCGAACGGATTTCACACAAATCAAACGCAATATTTTGGGATCAGATTTGATCTTTGAGTTCAATGTTTCAATTTTTTCGTTTTCCAAAGTAAATTTAAAATTTCCAAAATTTGCTTCAGTTTGTTTTTTGATGGGATAGCTTAATCTTATTTTTTCTATTGTTCCTTCGTCTTCAATCAAAGCTCCAAGGCTTTGCGCCTCGTTTTTTATTTTTTGTAGAAAATCCAATACCTCGCCTTCTACCAAAGACGGCGTTGCCAAAAAAGCTATTTCATAAAGCTGTTTTCCTGTGTTTTTATCCATTGCGGGTATTGTAACATAACTATATTTTGAATTCAATTACGTCTCCGTCTTGTACTGTGTATTCCTTACCTTCCGAACGAATCCAACCGAGATCGCGTGCTTTTGACCAAGAATCGGCTTCCAACAACTTTTGCCAAAATATAACATCGGCTCTTATAAATTTTTCTTCAAAATCGCTATGTATCGCGCGCCCAGCTCTTTTAGCGGAAGAACTGGCAGGGATTGTCCACGCGCGAGATTCATCTTCTCCTGTCGTAAAAAAAGTTATGAGGTTCAAAAGGCTATATGCCGCGCGAATGAATTCGGGAAGCTGTGATGAAACACCCAATTCCGCGCGTTCAGATTCTGACATGTTTGAAATATCGTATTCTTGTCCGATATCTATTGCGAGTGAATGTGGAATGTTTGGGGTTTGGACATTTTTTCCGGAAATATTAAATATCACAAGTTCTGGTTTTTTTGAAAGCAGATTAATTGTTTCTTTGGAATCCAAATCTTTTAGTTCAAGTTCTGTGCGGACGATTTCCCAATCACTTTGTGGATTTGGGGTTCCAGCCACGTGAGTGATATTTTCATTCAAAAAAGCGCGCACCACGTGGCAAATTGCATCTACTTCACGAATATGAGTCAAAAATTTATTTCCCAATCCTTCGCCTTCGGCGGCTCCTTTTACAAGTCCCGCAATATCCACAAATTCCACTATTGCCGGAACTATTTTTTTTGAATTTGAAAGTTTGGATAATTTTTCAAGTCTTTCGTCTGGAATTTCCACAACGCCAATATTGGGGTCAATGGTAGCGAACGGATAATTAGAAGTATCCACTTGTTTTTTTGTAAGCGCTTGAAAAAGCGTTGATTTGCCCACATTTGGTAGTCCCACTATTCCGATTTTCATAAGTAATTATAATACCTTGATTTTAAAAATAAAAAAAGACGCCTATAAGGCGCCCGTTATATTTGATATTGGCATGTTGTTTAATGTTGTTGCTAAAAAGTCCGCGAACAATGCCAGCTCATTAACATTGAGAATTCTTAAATTTGAAATGTGATTTTGTGTATTTTTGCCTTTCCAAAACATGAAAAACTGATATTGTTCTTTTTTGTATTGAAAAAGTTCCATTCCAATATTTGTTTCAATTACTTTAAAACTTCTTTTATGTGTAACCAAGGCTATTTTAAATCTTTCGTTTTCACTTGAGAGACTTATTAAAATAATATCGCCAACTTTTATTTGTTCAAGTCCTGTTACGTGCCTACCTTCAACTGGAATATCCATTGCGACCCTTTTTCCTAATCCGTTTGTATCAAAGCAAATAAAAATAAAAATGTCAAGTGTTCGTCGTTGAATATAAAGTAGTACAATAAACCAATGCGAACTTACGCTTTTATTGATGCCTCAAATCTTTTTTATGGCGGTGAAAAAAGTTTGGGATGGAAAATAGATTATGAGAAACTTTTGAAATATCTTAAGGAAAAATACGAAGTTGAAAAGGCTTTTTATTTTGGAGGCGTTGAAATACACGGTTTCGGATACAATTACCTAGAAAATGACTCTGTTCCTTTGAATCCTTTGAAAGAATATTTAGAAAACTTATTGGATGAGTCCAGCGAGTCCAAAAAATTGGTTATTCAAACCCATCTTCAAAGAGTTAAATTTTATATTCGTCTGGATAAATTTGGCTACAAGCTTTTTTTGAAGCCAGTAAAACTTTACGATAAAGAAGACGGCTCCGCAAAAAGAAAAGCCAATTGCGATGTTGATATGGCTTTCCGCTTAATGAAAGAAAAAAATAACTTCGAAAGAGCGATAATTTTATCTGGCGACGGAGATTTTTTGCCAGTTTTAAAATATTTACAAAACAATGAGAAGAAAGAGGTAGTAATTTTGGCACGAGGTCCTCGTGCTGCAAAAGAAATAAGACAGTTTGCTGGTAGTAAATTTCTTGACTTTACTCGTTTAAAACATAAGTTGTCATTCGAAGAAAAAAAGTAAACGGCACATACGAAATATGCCGTTCACGTCTAGTATTTGTATTATAGCAAACCATTATTATTTGTCAATAATTGTTATCCACAATTAAATTAATCAAAGTTATGCATAAAATTGCTGGACCGAAATTTTCGGAGAAAATTTTTAAGGCGTATGATATTCGCGGGAAATATCCCGAAGAAATAAACGAAGATGCGGCGTATAAAATCGCGCGATCTTATGTAACATATTTAAAACTAGGATCTAGGGGTAAGGGACTAGATATTGTTGTAAGTTCCGATGAAAGACCATCTTCCCCGGCTCTTAAAAAAGCGTTTATGGAAGGTCTTTTGGACGAAGGCGCGAATGTTGTTGATGTTGGAGTTACAACGACCCCGATGCATTATTTTATTGTAAATAAAATTAATGCCGATGGGGGAGCAATGATAACCGCATCCCACAGACCTTTTGAATACAACGGTATAAAATTATCGCGCAAAAATGCGGTAGTGATAGGTGAGGGAAGCGGGCTTGAAGAAATAAGAAATGTCGCCATGCGAGGAGTGTTTTTAAATAAAGTCCTACGCGGAAGTTTGAATGTAAAAAACTTTAAAGAAGAATATTTAAATTTTTTTGAAGAGAAATTTTTGGAGTTGAAAAATTTTAAAATTAAAATAAAAGCTGACACAAAAAACAGCACGGTTGGGATTTTTTGGGATGAGTTAATTTCTAGATTTTCAAAATTTAAATTGGCGGATAATAAATACGATTTAACTGTTTCTTTTGACAGAGACGGAGACAGAATTAAGTTTGGTGATGAAAATGGCAACGAGATAGCTGGGGATATTATAACTGCGCTTTTGGCGGGGTATTTTACTGGTTCGATTGTTTATAGTATTAATTCCGGTCGTATAGTTAAAGAAGAAATAGAAAAACACGGTGGGCGAGCTATTGAGTCGCGAGTTGGACATTCGTTTATGAAAAAAGCTATGTGGGAAAATAACGCCGTGTTTGGCGGAGAATTTTCCGGACATTACTATTTTAAAGATTTTTTCTATGCAGACTCCGCCATTTTTGCGATGTTTTTTGTGATTGATTTAATGCGCAAAGAAAACAAATCTCTTTCAGAGTTAGTTGTGCCACTTCAAAAATATTATGCGACCCCCGAACTTAACTTTAAGGTTGAAAATAAGGACATGTTTATAGATAAAGCTGCTGCAATTTTTTCCGATAGCAAAATTTCATACTTGGACGGCATCAAAATTGAATATCCCGATTGGTGGTTTATTTTACGCCCATCAAATACTGAAGACGTAATCCGCCTCC
>DATDXD010000016.1:0-9947 GCA_036517275.1 Minisyncoccota bacterium | reverse complement strand
CGGACACCGCTTATAATTTCAGCGCCCGACGAAGAGTCGGCGGAACTTTACAAAACTTTCGCAAAAATTACTCCGAGTTTGAAAGAAAATATTGACTATAAGATAGACGAAAAAATGAAAGCCGCCACCATAACAGAAGACGGTATTGAAAAGGTGGAACGTATGCTTGGGGTTTCTGATATTTATTCCGAAAAAGGAATAAAATACGTGCATCAGCTTGAACAAGCTCTTCGCGCGAAAACGTTGTTTTTGCGCGACAAGGATTATGTTGTAAAAGGCGGGGAGGTGATTATTGTTGATGAATTTACAGGCAGGTTGATGCCGGGTCGTCGGTGGTCCGAAGGTTTACACCAAGCAATTGAGGCGAAAGAGGGTGTACAAATTCAGCGTGAATCTCGCACTCTCGCTACAATTACTTTTCAAAATTATTTTAGGCTTTACAAAAAACTTGCGGGCATGACCGGTACCGCACAAACATCGGCAGAAGAATTTCACAAGGTTTATAATCTTGAAGTTGTTAAAATTCCAACAAACAAACCGCTTCAGAGAAAAAATCTTCCAGATAAAGTTTTTCAAAATGAAGAAGGAAAATGGAAGGCGCTGATAAGGGAAATAAAAGAAAGAAATCAAAAAGGACAGCCAGTTTTGGTTGGCACTGTTTCAATTGAAAAGAACGAAAAACTTTCGGCAATGCTTTCACGTGAAGGAATTGCGCATAAACTTTTGAATGCCAAAAATCACGAAGAAGAAGGCGCGATTATCGCGCAAGCTGGAAAATTTGGCGGTGTTACTGTGGCTACCAATATGGCAGGAAGAGGAGTAGATATTATTTTGGGCGGAAATCCGCCGAATGAGGAGCAAGCCTCAAGAGTCAAGGAAACTGGTGGACTTTTGGTTATTGGCACCGAAAGGCACGAAGCGCGCAGAATAGACGATCAGCTCCGCGGAAGATCTGGTAGACAGGGTGATCCCGGAGAGACGCAGTTTTATGTTTCATTGGAAGATGATCTTATGAGAATTTTTGGGTCCGATCGCATAAAAAAAATGATGGGAGCTTTTGGAATTCCGGAAGATGAGCCGATAGAAAACAAAATGGTTTCGCGCGCCATTGAGGGCGCGCAGGCAAAAATTGAAGGGTTTAATTTTGATTCCAGAAAACACGTTTTGGAATACGACGATGTGATGAACAAACAGCGTCATGCGATATACAAAAAAAGGCATAATATTCTTTTTTCTGATGAAGAAGTGCAGAAACGAATGTTAAAACTTCGTGTAATTGATTTGCTATGGATGGAACATATTGAAGCAATGGAATATATGCGCTCCTCGGTTAATTTGCGTGCCTATGGTCAGCGTGATCCGCTTATAGAATATAAAAACGAAGGCGCCAGAATGTTTAAAACATTGTTGGAAAATATTGATATGGAAACAGAAAATATGATTTCAAAAATGAATGAGCAACCACAAACAACTGCTCAAAATTATCAAACATCTCCAAAATTACATTTACCAAATTCTTCTAATATAAATAGAAACGACCCCTGCCCCTGTGGCAGCGGGAAGAAATATAAGAAGTGTCATGGAGCATAGTGGGGTAATAATGCCAGAGTCTTAATATGCTTCCAATTATATTTTGGCTTTTGGTATTTGTTGTCTGTGTGGTGGGGTGGGTGGTTGCAGTGGTGTTTTTTGTAATTTCTGGTGGACATTTTAAGTTTGTGGCAAATTTGCTCGGTATTTGCGCCGCTTTAAGTTTGCCTATTGGAATAATCACAGAAATTATCAAGAGGATGAGCAAATATCGTAGAAAATAAAAATAATAAACCCCGCTTTAAAGCGGGTTGACTTTTCTAGTACACCTGCTATACTATTGACACATCCTGTAATGTATTGCGATACACGGGATTTAAGGCTGATTGAGCCTGGTTTTGCGGAGCGAAACCGCTTTAAATGGATACTAAAAAACTTTTAAGATTTGCCTCTTTTGTTCCTATTTTGGCTTTAAATTTTAACCTAAATTTAGCCGACTTATCTGGTAAATTTGGGTTTATTCAACCCAATATAAACTCTGAGGAAAAATTGGCAATGATTATACTAGAAAAACAAGCTCAAGCGATTGATGCTTATTTTGCCGATCGTAATATGCCACTTGAGGGTTATGGGTTAAAAATGGCAGAAGAGGCTTATAAAAATCGTTTAGATTGGCATCTTCTGCCTTCTATTGCTGTTCAAGAATCCGGTGGAGGCAAACACGCTGTTTATAGGTGTAAAAACAACCCTTTTGGTTGGGCTTCTTGCGATGTTAAATTTAAGAGTATTGATCAGGCTATAGAAGTTGTCGCTTTAAACTTGGCTGGAGAAAATCCAAAGACGGAAAAATATTATAAAAACAAAAATAATCAAGAGAAGTTATATTACTATAATGGAACGGTCGTTTCCCATTATCCACAGATGGTATTAGCCATAATGAATAAATTTGATAAAATTAAAAGTAATTATGAATAAACATTTTTTAACTGGTTTTTTGGCTTTGTCGTTCTTTTTACCTGTTTTTTCTTTTGCGGAAGAAAGCGGAACAGCGACTCAAGTTAAAACTAAGATGCCTGAAATAAGGCAAAATGCAATTGAAAAACGCAATGCGGTAAAAATTGAAGTAAAAGAGAAAAGAACAGATATTAAAGAAAACCGAAATGTTAAAGTTGAACAAATAAAAAATATTAGAACAGATATAGTTCAAAAGAGAAACACCCTAAAAACAGAAATAAAAGCAAAAGAAGACGCTCTTAAAACAAACATCAAACAAAGGAGAGATGCAATTAAGATGGAAGCAAAAACTCTTGCTCCTGAAGTGCTAAAGGAAAAACGCACTATTTTTCGTGAAGATGTAAAAAAAGAACGAACAGAGTTAAGAGAACAAACCAAAGAAAAACGCGAAGCTTTTAAAAACGAAGCCAAAGAAAGGATTGAAACTTTAAAAAACAAACTTTCCGAAGAAAAAGCAAAAAGGATTGAAGCGTTTTTTGGAACAATGGCTAGAAAATTTGAAGCGGCAGTTAGTAGATTAAATACTCTTGCAGATAGGATTGACGCTCGTTTGGATAAATTTGAAGACGCCGGAAAAGATGTTTCTGCTTTTAGAACATCGTTGGATTCCGCGAGAATAAAAATAAACGAAGCCGAAAGCGCCCTTGATAAAGCAAAAGAAGAATATCACGCTTTTACTGGTGGCGAAAATCTTCAGGAGAATTTTAAAAAAGTAAAAGAAATTGCGGCTTCTGTGGCGCAAAAAACAAAAGATGCCCACCAAGCATTGGTAGATGTTATAAATTCAATTAAAGGAGTATCAGAAACAAACGAATAAAATTATGAAATCAAAAGCTTTATCCGCGATTATAATAATTATAGTTTTAGGGGTTGTGACTTGGTTGGTTTATTCTTATAGAAATGTTTTGATTCCTTCCGGTGTTGAATCCGCAATAAATAGTTTTGAATCACAAGGAACATCTGATGATGTTGCGAGCATAGAAGCTGACTTAAATTCCACAGTGCTTGATGGTTTAGATAATGAACTTTCAGATATTGAATCCGAACTCCAAGGCGCAAGCTACTAAAGCTTTAAGCGCTTTAAAAAAACAATATTCCGGCGCAAAAATAGCGCTAAATTACAGCAACCATATTCAGCTTTTGGTTGCTGTAATTTTGTCCGCGCAATGTACGGATAAAAAAGTAAACGAGGTTACAGAAAAATTATTTAGAAAATATAAAACAGTTGGTGATTTTGCTAATGCTGACAAAAAAACTTTTGAACAAGAAGTAAAGTCCTGCGGTTTCTACAAGATGAAAGCTAAAAATATAATTGCTTCTGCAAAAAAAATACAAAAAGATTTTGGAGGTAAACTTCCGCGTGCGATGAAAGAAATTTTAACTTTGCCCGGTGTTGCTCGCAAAACAGCGAACGTGGTCTTGGGCAATGCTTATGGAGTTACGGAAGGAATTGCTGTGGATACACACGTTAAGCGTTTTGCCGAATATTGCGGACTTTCTCAATACAGTGATCCCAATAAAATAGAACAAGACTTAATGAGGCTTTTTCCAAAAAAAGACTGGTTTAATTTAACTTATATGATAATTGACCACGGGAGATCATGGCGAACAAACAAAAAATCCCATCCAAAATGCGGAGTTTGTAAGTTGTGTCCAAAATTTATTTTAAAATAATTTGTTTTCCTACTATATTTTTTTTCAAAAGCACAGACGCGGTTTTGGAAAAAAGTTCCGGGTTTCCGGTGGTGTAAAAATCTGTGTTTTTTCCAGATTTGCTTAATATGTTTAATTTTTGCAAAGTGTTTTTAGTGTGTTTTGCAATAGCTTTTCCGGAGTCAATAAGTTTTATTTTTGTTCCTGCTGTTTTTTTGATTTGAGTTTTAAGGAATGGGTAGTGTGTGCATCCAAGAACTATTATATCAGCTCCCGAATTTTTTATTGGTTTTATAAATTTATTTAACATTTTTTTTACCTCTGGCGAGTTTAAAACACCTTTTTCTACCGCGTTTTCAAGTCCCATACAACCAATGTTTGCAACTTTTAGATTTTTTGCGTAAATTTGTATTAAATTTTTAAGATATTGGCTTTGCGATGTTGCGGGGGTAGAAATAATTCCTATTGCGCCGGTTTTGCTTTTTTCCGCAGCTGGTTTTACTGCCGGCACAGTGCCAATAATAGGAATTTTAATTTTAGATCTTAAGTATGGAAGGGCATGGCATGTTGCGGTGTTGCAAGCAGCCACTATTAACTTTGAATTTTTTGATACAAAAAATTTGCAAATTTTAAGCGTTAGATTTTCCAATTCTTTTTGGGTTTTTTCTCCGTAAGGCACATTTAATTGGTCTGCCACAAAAATATAATTTTCATGGGGCATTATTTTTTTAAGTTCCCGCAGTATGCTTAAGCCTCCCACTCCAGAATCAAAAACTCCAATTGGTCTTGTTTCATTCATCTAATGATTATAATATACAAAATATAAATGCCAAAATTATATATAGTTGCTACACCAATAGGAAATTTAAAAGACATAACGCTTCGCGCGCTAGATGTATTGCGCGAGGTTGATTTGGTGCTGGCGGAAGACACAAGGGTTACAAAAAAATTGCTTGCGCATTACGATATAAAAACCGCGCTTTTTTCTTTTCATAAATTTTCACCAAAAAGCGCTCTAAAAAAAATTCAAGATTTTCTTGAGTCTGGAAAAAATATCGCTTTAGTCACAGACGCTGGGACTCCGGGTATATCTGACCCCGGGCAGTGGCTTATTGCCGAAATACTTGCCCAACGAAGCTTTGGTGATATATCAATATTGCCAATACCCGGACCATCTTCACTTTCAGCAATACTTTCGGTTTCTGATATTGATTGCTCCCAATTTGTTTTTTTAGGTTTTCCACCACACAAAAAAGGGAGACAGACATTTTTCAAAAAAGTTGCCCAAAGTGAAATTCCGATAATACTTTTTGAATCGCCACATCGCATACAAAAAACCTTAAAAGAACTGGAGGTGACGGTGGGGGATAGATATTGCAATGTGGGCAGGGAACTCACAAAAATATACGAAGAAATTTTCCGCGGAAAATTTTCCGAAGCCCAAAAACATTTCGTAGGCGAAAAACAAAGAGGAGAATTTGTTATAATATTAAGCAATGCATAGATTCTATTTGGACGAAAATTTGGGAGAGGGGATTTTGGTTATAAAAGACAAGGCAATTTTGCATCAATTGCGCAGTGTTTTGCGTGTTCAAAAAGGTGAACAAGTGATTTTTTTCAAGGACAAAAATGAATTTAAAGGGCTGGATTTTGTTTATGAACTCAAAAACATTGAGCGTTCATCCGCAAATTTTTTGTTCAAAGAAAAAAAGGAAAATACGCGCGAGCCACGAAAAAAGCTTGTGCTTTATCAATCACTTATAAAAAAAGAAAAATTTGAACAAATTTTACAGCATGCAACTGAAGTTGGGGCGTTTGAAATTGTTCCTGTTATTTCCGCGAGGTCTGAAAAAAAGAGTTTGAATCAGGAAAGATGCGAGAAAATTTTGCGCGAAGCCGCGGAACAGTCTGGCAGAGTGATTGTCCCAAATTTTAGAAAGGTTTTGGATTTGGAAAAAGCCATAGAATCCGCCAAATCCAGCGAATTTAAAACTTATTTCGCGCATACAAAAGAAAAAGATCATATGATTTATGGCGCGGGAGACAGGCAAGTAAATTTGTTTATTGGTCCCGAAGGCGGTTGGGAAGAAAAAGAGGTATTCGCTTTTGTTAGAGCGGGATTTTTACCAGTTTCTTTGGGACGCCTTACTTTGCGCGCCGAGACAGCGGCAATTGTGTCAAGCTTCACACTTTTGTGGGGGTGAGTTAATATTGAGAGATGGAAAGAACATACATTGCTGACACAAAAAATAAAATTGGCGAGGCGGTTCAGATTTCTGGTTGGGTGTCTGTTCGCCGGGATCACGGGAAACTTATATTTTTGGATATTCGCGACAGGTCCGGAATTGTTCAGGTTGTTTTTTCTCCAAAGACCAACGGTTACAAATTGGCTCAAAAGTTTCGTTCTGAATGGGTTTTGAGTATTACTGGGTTGGTCCAAAGTAGGCCGGAGGCAATGGTGAACAAGGAGACCGAAACCGGAGAAATAGAAATTGTTCCTGAGTCAGTGGAAGTTTTATCGGAAGCAAAAACTTCGCCTATTCCTTTGGATACCGATGGTTATGAAATTGACGAAGAAACCAGAATGAAATACAGATATCTTGATTTACGTCGTTCTCGGCTTCAAAAAAACATAAAGTTAAGGTCTGAATTTGTTGATAAGGTTAGGCAGTTTCTTTTTAAAAAAGGATTTTTAGAGATAGAAACCCCGATTTTAAGTAAAACCACTCCGGAGGGGTCTCGTGATTTTGTGGTACCGTCTCGTTTGCAGGCGGGCAAATTTTACGCTCTTCCGCAGTCACCGCAACAATACAAACAACTTTTGATGGTGGCTGGTTTTGAAAAATATTTTCAGATAGCGCGTTGTTTTAGAGATGAAGATTTGCGGGCCGATAGAGGTTTTGAACATACGCAAGTAGATATGGAAGTTAGTTTTTTAAATCAAGAAGAGTTCATGGCTTTAGATGAAAAAATGATAACTTATGTGGTTGAGTCAATGGGATACAAAATAAAAGAAAAGCCGTTTCCAGTTTTTACATACAATGAAGCGATTGAAAAATTTGGGGCAGATAAATTTGATTTAAGGACAGAAGAAGATAAAAAAAATGGCGTTTTGGCGTATGCTTGGGTTAAAGATTTTCCATTTTTTGAAAAAGACAAAGAAGGTAGATGGACATTTACACACAATCCATTTTCTATGCCAAAAAGTGAACACACCGAGTGGGTTTTAAAAGGAAAAAATATAAAGGAAATTTTAACTTCACAATATGATTTGGTTTGCAATGGTGTTGAGGTTGGTGGCGGATCAATAAGGGCCCATAAGCCGGAGATTTTGCGTGCAACTTTTAAAATAATGGGGTATTCGGATGAAGAAATTGAAAAAGATTTTGGGCATATATTGGAAGCATTTTCATATGGTGTCCCACCACATGGCGGTATTGCTCATGGTGTTGAACGGAATCTGATGACGCTTTTGAGAGAAGAATATTTGCGCGAGGTGGCGGCTTTTCCGCAAACCAGTTCCGGTAAAACATCCGTAATGGACGCGCCTTCCGAACTTTCTAAAGAACAACTTGCGGAACTCAATTTAAAAATAGACGAAAAAAAATAACCCGTTTTTATAACGAGATTATTTCTATTTTGTTTTCCTCTCCAAATACGGCAAACATTTTGTTTGTTGCCATTTGTTTTAGAATTTTTTGATCTTTGATTATTTTTTGACACTCCAAAAATAACCCACAATCAACGATTTTTAAACTATAAAGAAAATTAAGGTTTATTTCTGGAATAATAATTGTGTTATTTCTGTTGTGATTAATTTCTGACTCTAGCCTGTTTTTTTCTTTTTCGTATTGTTCTTTTGAAAGGTAATTTTTTTGAAACAACTTTTGAAGTAGTCTAAACAATTTGTAATTTAAAAGTTCACCTTTTTCTTTAAGTTTTTCTTGAATTGCTCGGGCTTGTTCGTATAATGTTTCTTTTTTCATCATATCTATTTCGTCTATACCGGTGTATTTTACAAGAGTGTAAAAAGCCAGTTGACGTTTTATTACAAAAAATAACAACATTATAAAAAAATAGATAACAAAATAGACAATAATGTTTAATATCATTTCTTCCCTCCTTTTTCTATTCAAGTTTTTTCATGTTCTTTGTTTATCATTACATTTAAATTAAATTTTGTCAATGAACAAATTTTTGCTTTTTTAGAGTATAATTTAGCGGTATGTATGAACTTGCGTTGGAAAAATTTTCTGGACCGTTGAATTTGCTTTTGGATATGGTTGAAGAAAAAAGGCTTTCTATAAATGAAATATCGCTTTCAGAAGTCGCTGACCAATATATTGCTTACTTAAAAGCGCTTGAAGAATCTTCAAAAGAAGAGCTCGCGTCTTTTTTGGTCATTGCTTCTACTTTGATGTTGATAAAATCTCGCTCGCTTTTGCCGTCGCTTAAACTCACTGAAGAAGAAGAAGTGGATATAAAAGAACTTGAAGATCGATTAAAAATGTATAAATTTTTCAAGGAAATTTCTTTAAAATTGGGAGGAATTGGAAAATTAAAAAACCATCTTTTTGGAAGAGAGGCTTACGCTGGCATGAGTTACTTTTTTTCTCCGCCGGAAAAGATAAGTGCGGAAAATTTGAAAAAAGCGATTTCCGATGTTTTGGAAATTTTGCCAAAAGTTAATGATTTGCCGGAGGATATTGTGGAACGAGCGGTATCTTTGGAAGAAAAAATGGCAGAACTTAAAGAAAGGATTGAGCATTCGTTTTCTCACGTGTTTTCAGGAAAAACCAAAATAAAAGATGAAGAAAAAGTTGATGTTATCGTTAGTTTTCTTGCCTTGCTGGAACTGATTAAACAAGGATTTTTGATTTTTGAACAAAAAAGATTATTTGATAATATAGAGATTAAGAAATATGAATAATTTGGAAAAAAATATAGAAGCGCTTTTGTTTGTGTCCGGAGAGGGGATGAGTATTTCCAAGATTTCGGAAATTTTTGGAAAAAATGACGGAGAAATAGAAGAATCAATTGCGGTATTAAAAGACCATTTAGAAAAAGACCACCATCTTGCTATTTTGCGCGACGGCGACAGGGTGAGCCTTGTGACTTCCGCGGAGGCTTCAAAAACCGTTGAAGAGTTTGCCAAAGAAGAATTTAGCGGCGAACTTACAAAATCCGGATTAGAAACACTGGCGGTAATTGCATATAAAGGTCCAATAAAAAGATCGGAGATTGATTATATAAGGGGGGTTAATTCTTCTTTTATGCTCAGAAATCTTTTAATACGCGGGCTTATTGAAAGAGTTCGGGATCCCAAAGATCAGCGGTCATACGTTTATAGAATTTCTGCGGATTTTTTGAAATTTTTGGGCATTACATCAATATCCGACCTTCCTGATTATGGCTCTTTCGCCCAAAAGTTAGAAGATTTTGTATCTTCAAAATCTACGGAAGTTCAAGGTTGATATTATTTTATCTATCCCTAATTCGTGCGAATTGGGGTGGCGTGATTGACTTTTTTCATTATTTTTGATAGTATAAATAACATGAAGCATAATAACTGCCAAATGAATAAAGCGTTTAATTCTCTCACAATTGTGTGGGGTATTTATGGTTTATTTAGCCAAGGTGGTTTTTACGCAAATGAAAGAATAAAATAATTTTTATAACTTTGATTTTAAAGAACACCTCGGCTAGGTAAGCCGAGGTGTTTTGGTTTATCTAGGCAAGGTCTTTAACAA
>DATDXD010000015.1:0-2843 GCA_036517275.1 Minisyncoccota bacterium | reverse complement strand
GTGGCGGCACGCTTCGCCCTCCGCCAGTTGGCGGAAGGGATGTGCTGTTTGCACACGCATGCCGCGGCACAGAAAAATTGCAAAATTAGTACGGGGTGCTCAAATTTTAAGAAAATTTTCTTCGTTATTACTCAAAAATTTTAAAAAATTTGGCATGTCTCAAGATCGACTAATAAAACTCGCGTGCTCCAAATGCAAAAGAATCAATTATTGGAGTTCCAAAAATAAGAAACTCGTAGAGCGCAAAATTGATCTCAAAAAGTATTGCAAATGGTGCAAAAAGCATCTTGCGCACAAAGAAGTTAAAAAATAATTTACAACAAAAAACCGCTTCGGCGGTTTTTCTGGATTAGTCTTTTGTAATGGCCAATTCCCACAGTGTTGTTTTTGATTCCCGGAACCCGAGTTTTTTATAGAGATGAATCGCCGCCGCCCTTTCCGGATTTTGTTTGTTGCTGGTCAATCGGATTTTGGCGAGCTCCGTGTCTTGTGTTATTGCAATCAGCGTGGTTGTGATTTTTTCTCCAAGTCCTTGGCCGCGATATTCTCCATCAAGAACCACAATATCATCAACCCACGCTTTATATCCCTCCACGAGAGTGCACCATCTATGGATTGTTCCTATGCCGATAATTTTATTGTCCTTGTCCGGATCGCGAAGTATTAACAGGGCGGTGTTTTTTGTTTCGGTTGCGGAAAGTATCCGGCCGGAGATTTCTTCTTTTGTCGGAGGGGGTTCATCTGAATTTGTTTGCAGTTGTTTCAACAGTTCCCGAATTTGTTCAAGTTCCGCATCGGTTGGTATCCGGTTTTTCTTCCATAAGCTTGCCTGAATCATCGGCATTCTCACCGAAAAAAAACAAATCTAAAAGTACTGTACTACAGTGCCGCAAAATTTGCTATACTTTTTTTAAAGAAGATTCATATACTGGGTCCATAGGCTTAATGGTAAACTGCCTCTCTCCAAAAGAGGATTTCCAGGTTCGAATCCTGGTGGGCCCGTAGCAAAATAATTATGAAATTATTACTCACCTCGAGCGGCATAACCAATGATTCAATAGCCAATGCGCTTTTTGAATTGGTCGGGAAAAAGCCGGAACAGACAAAAGTGGTGTTTATTCCCACCGCTTCAAATGTTGAAGTCGGGGATAAGGGGTGGCTCATTAACGATTTGGTTAATTTGCAAAAGCGCGGTTTTGAAGAGATTGATATTGTTGACATTTCTGCCGTGGAAGAAAAGGTATGGAGGCCGAAGCTTGAAAAGGCGGATATTTTATTTTTTGAAGGTGGTAACGCATATCATTTGATGGAATGGATTAAAAAATCGGGGCTCGCAAAGATGCTACCCAAATTATTAGAGACAAAGGTCTATGTGGGTGTGAGCGCCGGCAGTATGGTAACCGGCAAGGATTTGGCGCTGAACATATCTCACATTGTATACGGTGAAGATTTTGACAAAACGGAAGAAATGGAAGCTCTCCACTATGTAGATTTTTACTTTTTACCGCATCTTAATTCTGTATTTTTTCAAAATTCCCGAAAGGATATCATTGAAAACGCCACCAAAGGAATACCAGATACCGTATACGCCATGGATGACCAGTCCGCGCTAAAAGTTGTGGACGGTACAGTTACTGTGGTTAGCGAAGGAGAGTGGTTTGCGATACATGGATAAGTAAATAGTGTAGTAGGCTTGTTGATTTTCTTTTTTGCATGTCAAAACCTATATCCGATCCAATTGTGTACATTCAACAATTCCATGGAATTGTTGAATGTACACAATTGGCGGATTTGTGTGTTTAGCCGGCGAGAAATTTTGTTGTTTCTTTCTTATTTTTTTACCTTTTCAGTATTGCCTGCGCAATTTCTATTCAAGTATTTTGCAAAATACTTGAATAGATTTCTATTGTTGTGTGAAAAATTGGGTAACTTCTTTTTTTATCTTTCTGAGGTCTTTCTGTTTGTGCCATAGAGTTTTTGCATCACGCTTAAACCATCGTTTTTGTCGTTTGGCATATCGCCAGATTTCAGTAGTTAACTTTTCCGCCAGTTCTTTTTTTGATATCTTTCCTTGTAGAAATTTTGCAAGGTAGCGATATTCAAGACCAAGCTCTTCCATGCGTTTCCACGACAATCCTTGCGCGTGTATTTTTTTTGCTTCTTTGGCCATCCCTTTTTTCATTCGGGACAACAAACGAATGTGTATTTTTTGTTTTAACGTTGTGTCGTCAGGAGCAAGACCTATTTTTAAAATATCATATTGAGGGTCCTGTTTTTTGGGTGCGGGAACTTTTCCTAAGGCCCGGGCAATCTCAATTGCGCGTATAAGGCGGACCTTATTTTTTTTGTCTATTGTCTTTGCTCGGCGGGGGTCTAGTTTTTTAAGCATGGCAAAGAGACTTTCGGGAGATTTATTACCCAGCGATTTCCGTAGTTTGAGGTCTGGTGGAACATGGGGGAGAGAAACAGTGCCGAGGAGCGTATCAATATAAAAACCGGTTCCGCCAACGATAATGGGCACCTTTCCGCGTTGCGCTACTTCTTCTATTTTTTTCTCCGCCAAATTTTTAAATTGCGCCGCAGTAAATCCTTGGGCGCCACGCAAAGTAAGCTGTCTTAGACTGACAACGTCAAGAAGGTGGTGGGGAACTCCCCGCATTTCTTTTTTTGTTATTTTTCCAGTGCCGATATTAAGCCCCTTGTATACTTGTCGGGAATCTGCAGAGATGATTTCTCCGCCTATTTCACGAGCCAGTGTCACACTAAGGTTGCTTTTTCCGGAAGCGGTGGGGCCCACGATTACAATAATTTTTTTCTTTAGTTTTCTATCCATATGCGATATA
>DATDXD010000014.1:0-8417 GCA_036517275.1 Minisyncoccota bacterium | reverse complement strand
AAAGAACTTTTGGAACAGCGTATGCTCGCGATTTGCGCCAAGCACCCTGAATTTTTGGAAGATAAAGCTATTTTGGCGGATATTGATTTCAAAGAAAAACAGGTAACTTCGCATTTTGTTTTGGAAGCCGAACTTTTTTTAAATACCATAGCCGAAGCCAGAGAAGAATTTATAAAATGCGCGTGGGAATTGAAAAAAGAAAATATCAAAGAAAAAATGGGTGTTTTATCGCAACGAATTTCATTCGCCGAAAAAAATAAAAATGAACATTTGCCAGAACTTTTAATTGAGTTTAAAAATTTATCGGAACAAATCAATGAAAAAAAGAATCAAAAACAAAAAAATTAAAAAAACAAAAAAACCATCCGCCAGTCGGCGGAGCAAAAAGATTGTTGTTAAAAAAAAGGTTTCAAAAAAACCCACAGTGTCCGCGAAACTTTCTCGCGCTCAACTAAAAGAAGAATTTTCAGAAGTTAAAGTTCAAGAAATAATAAAAAAAGGCAAAGAAAGAGGATTCATAACTTACTCTGAAATTATAAGCGTATTTCCACACATAGAACACAACATTGTTTTTTTGGAAGACCTTTATAGCAGGTTTGAGCAAGCGGGTGTTGATGTTTTGGAATCCAAAGAACTTTTGGAGCTTGAAGAAAAAAAGCCCGGAGGATTGCGCGGAAGAATGGACGATTCTGTTATTTCCGATTCTGTGCAAATGTATTTAAAAGAAATTGGCAGAATCCAACTTTTAAAAGGAGAGGAAGAAAAAGAATTGGCAAAGCGTATAGAAGCCGGTGATGAAGATGCTAAAAATAAACTAGCGCAAGCAAACTTGCGCCTTGTGGTTTCTATCGCTAAAAAGTATGTTGGACGATCTCCAAATTTAACTCTTCTGGACTTGGTTCAAGAGGGTACACTGGGACTTTTTCGCGCCGTGGAAAAATTTGATTGGAGGCGAGGATACAAGTTTTCAACTTATGCGACATGGTGGATACGGCAGGCAATAACCCGCGCTCTCGCGGACCAAGCTCGCACCATTAGAATACCTGTGCATATGGTTGAGACAATTTCAAAATACCAGCAAGTTCGCAGGCGTCTTACGCAAGATTTGGGTAGAGATCCATTGGCGGAAGAAATTGCGTCTGAAATGAACATGGATGTTGAAAAAATCCATCATATCCAACAAATTTCTCAAGAAACAGTTTCATTGGAAGCTCCGGTGGGGGAGGAAGACGAAGATTCGGTTTTAGGAGATTTTATTGAAGATGAAAAAACTTTAACTCCGGCGCAGGAAGCGTCTCGAAGACTTTTGCGCGATCATATAAAAGAAATAATGATTGATTTGGCGCCAAGAGAACAGAAAATTTTGCGTATGCGTTTTGGTTTGGACGATGGCATTACACACACACTTGAAGAGGTTGGCGCGGAGTTTGGGGTAACTAGGGAGCGAATCCGCCAGATTGAAGCCAAAGCCTTGGAAAAAATCCGTCAACACGAAAAAATAGTAAAATTGCAGGGATATTAAATCTTTGATTTAAAGAATATCATACGTTATAATTTAATAAGTTTTGAAAAAGGAGTTCCATGAGATTACTGCGATTAAGTGTGGTTGCGGTTATTTTTTTGTTTGTCTTTGTTTTTTTTGTTCACGCGCAAGATAATATTGTTGCAAAATCATCTGGAGCGTTTTCGGAGGCTAGATTTGAAGGTTCGTTTCAAAAATATTTATCGCGCGATATTTTTTCTCCATTTTTTTCTTGGAAAGGGGCAATGGGCATTGATATAAATATTTACAAAAAAAACAAGAGTTCAGTATATTTTAAGAGCGATTTTCAAACCGTTGGAGCCAAAAAAACCGAATCCAAAATTAACGTCGCCGGAACAAGCTATATTTTGGAGGGCAGATATGGTTATCAATTTTCCCAAAATGTATATTTTGGCGCCGGAATTACGCATCTTTCTTCACATCTTACGCAAGATTTGGAAAACATTGTAATTGAACAAATGCGCAAAGGAGCGGTTATTCCGGAGATAGATTCTTCTGATTTAAACGTAATTTTTTTTGAGGCTTGGAAACAATTTGCGTCTTTACCATTACAACCGGAGATTCGCGCGCGAGTACAACCAACTAGTTTTCAATTTCGTGGTGGGAGATACAGTTATGAACGACCAATTTATGTTGATATAAAAATTGTTCCATGGTATGGCAATGAAAAAAAACTTGTATTTGCCACACAGCACGAATTGGGAGACAATTATTTCAATGATTATTCTTTACGTTTGGAACTTTTTTCCAGAGGCGACAAGGAAGGTAGATTCCAAATTTTTACGGCTTATTCTCCCGGCGCGAAATTACATGTTAGCCCCAACGTGGGCTGGCATCGCGATGGTGTGAGAGCTGGTATAAAATTAGTTTTCTTCGCTCATTAAAAAATCAAAAACCGCCGGCTCAAGCCAGCGGTTTTTACTAAAGTTGCCATACATTAAATATTATGGTATACCGGAATTAGATCCATTTACTGAAAGGCTGAAAATGAAAAAAGGAAAAGAAATAGAGTTATATTTAGATAAGCGTTTTCTTGAAATTGTACAAAATAATTCTGAAGAACAGTCTTCGGTTTTATTTTTTTTAAGGGATAAAGTAAGTGATTCTGGTTTTCCACTTGTTTTTGCAAAACCTTTTGCACAAGTAATTCTTGAAGCTGTTACCAAAGTAAAAAGAGTTCCAGCAGATACGTTTACTTTTATCCACCAGCTCATTTTACATGCGTCTGTGACCGTAATCAAAATGGTTATTTTTGATATCAAGGATGATCAATTTTACACAAGGTTACATTTTTTGGTAAATAAAAAAGAGTTTGTTGAAGAGGTCAACACCACTTTGGCGTTGAATGTAGCTCTTTATGCTAAAGTTCCCATTTTGATTTCCGAAGAATTGTTTATTAAAATTGTTGATACTGAAAATGCGGAACACGCTTCCGATCTTTTACAACAAGCAGAAGACGAAGCAGAAGACAAAAACAACTCCACTAAATAGTGGGGTTATTTTTTTAAACGTACGGCTTTCTTTTCTTAAGCGCTGGAACTAGTTAAATAAACTTCTTTAAATTGCTTACGTCTGATAAGCAATATTAAATTAAAAATAACAAAGATAACAGTCCAAGTTAAAGGATATAAAAGTGTAAATATATTAAAGTTCTGTAGGGCGACAATACCTAATCCATGCCTAAAAGCGGCAACCCACCATGTAAATAAGGTTTCTGAATGTGGTTTATTCCAAGATTTCCTTAAAATGGGACCAAAACCCAGTACGTCAGTTAGCACTATAAGTATTACTGATAAAAGAGGTTGTTTTACAACAAGCCAGAGAAAAAGAGAAAATAGCGCCATAACCAAAAAAACCACATCTAATTTTGTAATGCTTCTCTCTCCGTATTTGAAACATAAAAATAAAATAAATATACACACCGCGGAAACAGCAAAAGTTATCCAAGCACCAACTCCAGCTCCTCCGTACACCTGCAAAGTCCAAATAATAGAACCAGCAAGACCCCAAACCAAAAAAGTGAATGTATGGGGGATTGTTTTTCTTTTAAGAATATTCCAAACATATGGCCCATATCCCACAAAAACAAGAATAATAGAAATTATACTTATTAATATTTTATAATTCATACGAGTTCGTATCTAGTTTCTTGGCTCCCCGGGTAGGGATCGAACCTACGACCTTCTCGTTAACAGCGAGCCGCTCTACCGCTGAGCTACCGGGGAATGTGGATATCTATATGTAGATATGTTTACTATGATATAATTTTATTATTAATTGTAAAGGGCGTTTTTTAATTTTTTTATAAGTTTTATTAGAATAAATAAAATTATTTCAATGAAGAATTTTTTAAATATTTTTATCGGTTTGGTCGTTATTTCTGCTTTTGTATTGGGATATGTGCCTTTGAGAGTTGTGGCTCAAGAAGCGGGGATTGTTCAACCGCCTCCGCCTCCACCAACAGAGTCTATTCCTCCACCTCCGCCGCCAACAGAACCTGCTCCGTTACCACCACCTCCGTCATCTGTTGAACCTATGCCAATTCCAAACACAGCGCCTGCTCCAATGATGGAGCCCGCTCCAATTCAACAGCAATTTCAATTTGAACCAAATCGCATGCCTCCTCCCCCACAAGATCAATTTCGCCCAATGCAACAAGAGGATGAAAATCGTATGTCTCAGCCACAGCAAGAAATGGATAGAAAAATGCCGCCACCCCCTCCGCGAGAGCAGAACCGCATGCCGCTTCCTCCAAAACAATCAAAGGAACAAAAACGCATATCTCCACAAAGCACTAACGAGGAAGAAGATGAAAATTTTGAAGAGGAAGAACAACAAGAAGAAGCTATTGATCCCAGAGAAATTAAAGACGCTCTTCGCCAACTGAAAGATTTAAAAAAGCAAATTCAAAAAACTTTAAAGCAAGCTCAAAAATCAGAAAATTTTTCCAGTGAAAAAGAAGAATTAAATTCTTTACTTTCGGAAGTAAACAATTTTTCTCAATCTCTAAGCGGTGACTCTGTTGATAGAGACACTCTTCAAGAATTTCACGAAGCTCAAATTTGGGACAAGTTTAACGCCGTTAGAGTAAAGGTGGAATTTCCCAAGGAAATTAAAAACATAGAAAAAGATCTTAAGAGGGTTGAAAAATTACTAGCCACTAAAAACTTTTCTGTTGAAAGAATTGACGTGGGGGCTGTTAGGGCGAAAGTGGAAGAAATAAAAAACGCGGTTGCCCAAGCGCGTGAAAGTTTTAACGCCGGTAATTTTGACGACGCCCAAGAAGCGCTTTCCATTATTCACGAAGGTTTGCACCCGGGAGAAATTTTTGGAATCTTAAACCAACTTCGTGAAATTGATAAACGCTTAAAATCTATGAAAGGCGATGCAAAAAGTACGTTTCAAGAAGCTCTTGCGCCGGTGTATGAGGCAATTTCCGCGGGAGATTTCAGGGAAGCCAATCAAATGTTAAACGATGTGCGAAAAGAATTATTTAAACTTTTTGGCAAAGTAAAAAACAAGTCAACAAACGTAAGCGATGATATCCGAAAAAAGCTTCAAAGCCTTGAGGGTCAGATGGAAAATAAGCACCAGCAGTTAGAAAAGCAAAATTCTTCTTCGGGGGAACCGCAATCACTAAACTCCGAACAATATGCGCCATACAAAGCTTCGGTTATGGAAACTTTGACAGGCTGGCTCGGCTTGTCTAAATGAGATTTTTCATTAAGGTAAAAACTGGCGCAAAAGTTGAAAGCGTTAAACAAATTGACGAAACTCATTTTGTGGTAGCAGTTTCTGCGCGTCCGGAAAAGGGGAGAGCAAACGAAGCGGTATGCAAAGCACTAGCGGAATATCTCAAAATTCCTTTGTGGCGAGTGGGTATCCGTTCCGGTCTCACCTCCAAAGAAAAAATCATAGAAATTACACCATAAAAACAACATACCAACAAAGCTGTAATTGAACTAAGCTTTACTAGTTGATAAAATTAAAAAATGAATAAGCGCGGATTTATTCCCATTTTAATTATTGGAATTATTGCTGCAGTTGCCGTTTTAGGAACTGGCGGTTATTTTTACGTTTCAAAAAAAACTTTCCTAAAATCGCCAAAAAACACTGAAGCGCCGGTGCTTCCGAAAAATAATTTTACAAATGAAAATAAAAAAGAAGATGTAAAAAAAGAAACAATAAAAAAAGAAGAAGTTCAAAAAAATTCCTATTCCCCTCAAAAAAAACCATCGTTGTTCCAACAGCAAAACGAAAATCGCAAGGGATATGAAATTCTTACCGAATCGGAACGAGCGCGCCTGCCTGAATGCGCGGATATTCTTATGAAAGAACCTCCGGTACCGCTTTCATCTGTGGTGAGTATTGAGCCGATAGGTTCAGCAAACCCTCCCGAACACACTCTTGCAAGCATAAGCAGTGATACTTATATCGGTGTTGTGGGGCAGGGAAGTACAAAAACAACTCCTCTTGTGGCGCCAGGCGACATGTGGATTATTTTTATCCAACCAAGGACGGGGGTTACCCAAGATCCAGAAGATCATGTTATAAAATACGCTTTTTGCAAAGATGTGTATGGCGTTGTAGATCACGTAAAAAGTTTTTCTCCGGAAATTAAAAAATTGATTGATGAATACAAATGCCAATACGGCGGAGTTCCCGGAGACAACAGATGCCCCATAACGCTTCTTCAATATGTAAAAGCGGGAACCCCCCTTGGTTCGGTGGGACGCATGCAGGGAAATTTTAATTTTGGCACTTGGGATTTACGAACATCGCATTTTTTTGCAAACCCCTCGCGGCATGGCCATCTTACAAAATATTCCACTTGCCCTTTTGATTATTACGATAAACCGTTGCGCGATTTGCTTTTGGAAAAACTTGAGACAACGGTTCAGGGCAAATGCGGTTCGGTTGAGCATGATGTGGCGGGGACATTGGCTGGAGATTGGTTTATTGGAAACGCCACTCCTATGCGCCCATCGGATTGGGGCAAACTTCTTTATTTTGGGCCCCACAATAGATTTCCAGACCAATCGGTTATATCGGTAGGCGGCATTATTGTGCCAGAGGCGACTAAATGGACTTTTAAAACCAGAATCTCCGGAACGATAAACGCGCGTTTTGAAGATGTAAAACCCGGTAAGATATATTGTTACGAACACGAAAACAGTCAGTATTCTTGGGTTGAAAAAGGTGTTACAAGTGGGAGATTTTTGGTTGAACTTACAACTTCTCAAAAAATTAATATTGAACATCAAATGGATTCATGTCAAAACAGCGATTGGATATTTAAAAAACCAACAGAATACATACGCTAGCAACAAAGAAATAAATAAAAAAACATCCTTACAATCTCAAGTATGTAAGGATGTTTTTTTATATTTTTTACCACTTATCCCCAGTCGCTCTTTTTCAAATTGTCAGATATGGTATAATTAATAAACAAGCCGAAATTCTCGGCTTTTTTGTTTACCCCACACCAAAATTTAAAAAAGTGGTAAAATAATCATGTGGTAAAAATGAAAATTAACAACATTTTAAAATTAGTTATTTCCATTGGTGTTTCGCTGGGAGCGGGGGCTATTGGTTCTTTCTTTACGGCGCCCGCGGTTCAATCTAATTGGTATTTAGAACTTATCAAACCAGCTTTCAACCCTCCGTCATGGGTGTTTGGTCCGGTCTGGACAACACTCTACATACTTATGGGTATTTCGCTTTTTTTGATCTGGAAGATCAACCCTTCCGAAGCTCGCCCCGGCGAGCGTAGGAGGGCCGTCATATTATTTTTTATTCAGCTTGTTTTGAATGTGTTCTGGTCAATTATCTTTTTTGGTTTGCATTCTCTCGGGGGCGCGTTTATTGAAATAGTTTTCCTTTGGCTCGCTATTCTTGCCACAATTATCGCTTTTGCAAAAATCTCAAAATCAGCCGCATGGCTTCTGGCGCCTTATATTCTTTGGGTAAGTTTTGCCGTGTATTTAAACTTTGCCATTTGGTTGCTTAATTGAAATCGATTCGTATGATAAATTAAATTTATGAAAACTATTCTAGTTGACGCTGTATATACGTTTGTTTCTGAAAATGGAATTATTTTTCAGAAAATGTTTGATTTGCTTGAAACTTACCCCAACAGAAAAATTATTTTGACTGGAGCCAATGACGAACAATTTAAAAAATTTGGGCTGGATAAAATGCCATACGAAGTTTTTACGCTCAAGCACAACCCGGAAAAAACCGATCCAAAGTATTTTGAAATACTGCTGGAACATTTTGGATTAAGTAAAAGCGACGTTATATATTTTGAACACAATGTGGACGCCGTCAAAAGCGCGCAATCCGCAGGAATTACTTCATTTTTTTACGACCAAGACAAAAAAGACCTACAAGCCCTCAAAACCTTCTTCAACGATAATCTATAATATCTTAACAACATACCAACATACTTGAGATTGTTGGTATGTTGTTTATAATAAAAAAGTGAACAAGATAAAAACAGCAAAACAGATGGAAAGGCATTTGAAGGGTATGGCAAATCATTATCGCATTGAGATATTGCTTCTTGTTTCCGCGCGCGAAGGTATAACTCTCGATGATATTGTGGAAACTCTTGGCGCCAATCAAAAAACAATAGGGGAACACACTCGCAGGCTTTATACTGCCGGCCTAATCAATAAAAAATATCAAGGAAAATTTGTCGAGCATTCGCTTTCTCCGTATGGAAAAACATTTGTCCAATTTTTAAAATCATTTCAGCGAACACAATAACATCCTTACATACTTGAGATTGTTGGTATGTTTTACTAAAGGTTGTTGGTGGTATAATAAATAAATTATGGATGAACAAAATCAAGGTGACTGGACAAAAGCA
>DATDXD010000013.1:0-18809 GCA_036517275.1 Minisyncoccota bacterium | reverse complement strand
CCGAAAAAAATGGAATGATTCCAGAAGAAGAAAGAGAACATATTGAGGCATTTAAAAAGGCTGGAGGCAAAGGACCGGGGGGGTGCAAAGGTAGACAATGCCAAGCGTACTGCGAAACACCAGAAAACCAAGAAGCGTGTTTTAATTGGGCAAAAGAAAATGGACTAATGAAAGAGGAGGACACTCGCCGTATGGAAGAAGGTAGACAACAAATTGAAAAAGTATTTGAAGATGCTCCAGAAGAAGTAAGAGGATGCATTGAAGAAGCGCTAGGTCCCGGAGGACTTGAAAAAATGCGCTCGGGTGGATTTTTTGGTGGACAAGCTGTTGGAGAAAAAATCAGAACATGTTTTGAGGGTTTTATGACACAAATGGGTGGAGAATTTGGCGGACCAGATGGAGAACATGGTGGACCAATGGGTGGTGATTTTAGCGGTCCCGGAGGATGCAAAGGACCGGAAGAATGTATGTCTTACTGCAAAGATAACCCAGAAGAATGCCAAAACTTTGGCCCCCCAGGAGGACAAAATGGCGAGCGTGGCGGACCAGTTAAGTGTGGCACCGATGAAAATCCCGAAGAGTGTCAACAAATTGAACCTCCTCATCAAGGTGGGGGTGGCGGACCAGGAGGATGTAAAACTCCTGAAGAGTGTATGACTTTTTGTAAAGAAAATCCTGAGGAATGCCAAGGTTTTGGACCACAAAGTGGTAATCAAGAAATTAGATACGAAAGAAACGAAGGAGACGAAAGTGAACATGAAAGCAAATTTCCTAGCAATGGAGAACTTCCGCCTCCACAAGGATTTCCGGGACAACAGGAAGGATTTCGTCCACCAGAAGGCGCAGAACAATTCCAGCAGCAATATCAGCAACAGTATCAACAAGAGTTTCAAAAACAATACGAACAACAATACCAACAACAATATCAGCAACAATCTGGTGACTACCATCCTCCGGAAGGTTTGTTTACTCAACCACCGCCGGACGGCAGCACTTACACACCTCCGTCAACTCCCCCTCCCCCACCTCCAGAAGCTCGCGTCTTAAGCCCGTTGGGCCTCATCCTCGCCCCGTTTGTGGAGTTGTTTAGGTAAAAAATTTATTCTAAAAAATAGTCCCACCCCGGTTTCCACGCTTTCGTCTTGCGCCAATCTTCTGCAAAAGCTTCTTCCCAACTTTTGCCTTTGAGCAAAACATCAAGCGCGAGTTGTGGGGCTTTATGCGCAACTATGGCAACGCTTTTGTCATCGTAATTCTGCTTTAGAAAATTAAGAAAATCCGCAATTCTAGTTTTTACATCCTCATAACTTTCACCGTCAGAAAATCTCTCGGTTATCGCTTTTTCTTGCATTGGCTCAACAATACTCGACGGCTGGGCGTTATATTTGCCGTAGTTGCACTCTCGCAATCTCGCGTCGGGGATAATCGGTACGACACCCTCAAATGTAAGTTTTGCGGAATCAATTGCGCGCTTCAAATCTGAGCAAAACACGACATCAAATTTCTTGTCCTTAATTTTGTCTTTCAATTCTATTGATTGTTTTACGCCTAACTCCGAGAGTCCAACATCAAACCAACCAGACGAAATTTCTTTTTCATTGTCGGTTGTCGTGCCATGAACGAAATATGTGATTTTTATCATAATTTATTTTACCTCACTGAATTGTTATGTAGTGATAACGCCACCACCACGGTTGACCGCCCCTTAAGTCGCGAAGAACATTTTTGTAAGTTCGCTTCACATTACCCGTGGGGATATCTTTGTCGTAATATTTTCTAGAAACAGCAGAATCGTAAATATAAAAAACACCTTGCTCGTCGTCAAAACCCCACACAGTAATCCAGTGGCTTATGAGCCACCAACGAACCGCACTCCATATTCCGTTTCCTCTATATCCATTCCCAATGAGCAACATCACGGGCGTATCACGCCGAATAGCAGTTTTTATAATTTCTAATCTTTGTTCTTCCGACAACTCACGCATAGACTCACGTTTTGCGTTTAAACTATAAGAACGAAAAATGTTCGTCCAATGAGATGAATTCGTGACGAATGGTATCCGACTGTACGGCAGATATTCAAAGGGGTGATTTTTGTCATCCTTGCCATACGCGCTTAAAATTCCTTTAACAGAAAAGGCTCCGCAACCAATCGGACCTTGTTTTAAATATTCTTTTGGTTTTTTTGATACGACAAATTTCATATTTGATAAAAAGATAATTTAATTTATTATAACAAACGTTTATTTCGGAAAGCAAAACCGGAGCTGGATTTAAGATACTTTTCAAAATCATAAGCCTTGCTTTTGCTTTGAAATGCGCAATACCAAACAAGTTTATACGGCGCTTTTGTCGATGTATATTTTGCTTGATGCCAATTATGATCTTGAAACCTCTTTTTCAAGTCAGTTGTAACACCAGTATAATAACTTTTATCTTTTACGCTTTGAAGAATATAAACGTAATACATATTTTTTAATATGAAGTAGTACTTCGCTAAAGCTTCGCGCCACACCACTTCGCAAACCTTGAAATAAGTTTTGTGGTAATTTTTTGGTGCTTGCACCGCGTAGCTCCAAGCAATAGCGAGGAGCGAAGTGGTGGACCTATGGGGAATCGGACCCCAACCTCATCCATGCCATGGATGTGTTCTACCACTGAACTATAGGCCCATATTTAATTTTATTTCGGACCTGTCGTCCCAAACCCTCCCCTGTCTTTATTGCCCATATCCTGAACTTCCTCCCACTCGGCTTTATCATACTTTTTAAATATTCCTTGAACAAGTCTTTCGCCTTTTTCTATTGAAACTGGTTTTTCGGAAAAATTATAAATCACAGCGTGATATTCGTCATCATTTCCAGAAAAATCCCTATCCATAATCGCAACCCCGTTTCCAAGCATCAACCCTCTTTTGTGTAATGAAGACCTTGCAGCCATCATCAACATATATCCTTCTGGTGGCTCAAGCGCAACATTAAGCGGCACTCTGACTATCCCTTTCGGTAAAATCGTTACAGCCACCCTTGAATATAAATCAAAAGCCACCGCTCCGGCCGTTTTATATTCCGGCAAAGGCAAAGTTTTATCAAATCTTTTTATGCGAACTTTCATCTCCACATTTTATCATATGTGCCCTCACCCTGAATCGAACAGGGATCTACTCCTTAGGACGGAGCTGTTCTATCCATTGAACTACGAGGGCTTGTTGTTTCTTTTTAGCATTTTTTTGTGTTAAATTAAATAACATGGATTATCAAGATAAAATAATTTCGGCAATTGATAAGGCGCTCGCTGGAGTTATAAGTATTGTTGTTTCAAAAAATGTGGAAGCAGTGGAGGAAGAAATTACCAAAATGGGACTAGATCCGCGCCAATTTTACGCGAAAATACAAAATGAAGCGGAGGACGGCAAAATCGCCGTATCCGGCGGTTCCGGTTTTATAGTGGATAAATCCGGTGTTGTTTTAACCAATAAACACGTGGTTGCCGACAAAGACGCAACCTATAAAGCGATAATCGGTAAAGAAAAATACGAAATAGAAATTTTGGCAAAAGACCCGCTTTCAGACATTGCAATACTTAAACTCTTAAATCCTCCGGAAAATCTTTCAACTATAAAACTTGGTACATCAAAAAATATAAAACTCGGCATGGCTGTGGTTGCTATAGGAAACGCCCTTGGAGAATTTTCAAACACCGTTTCTACTGGTATTGTATCCGGACTTTCGCGATTTTTAAGCGCAGTGACGGACATGGAAGGACATCAAGAACGGCTTCGTGGACTTATCCAAACCGATGCGGCAATAAATCCGGGGAATTCCGGAGGTCCACTCATAAATTTGGACGGAGAAGCAATTGGAATAAATTCTGCCATAGTTTTTGGCGCGCAAAATATCGGTTTTGCAATTCCAATAGATCGAGTCAAAAGAGATCTGGAACAATTGAAAAAACTGGGGCATATCCAAACCCCCTTTTTGGGAATCAGATACATAATTCTCAACAAAGCAATCGCGAATAATTTCGGCTCCCCCTCCGATCATGGCGCTCTCATTATAAAAGAAGGTCTCCCCCATGACCACGCAATTCTTCCGGGCAGCGCCGCCGCAAAAGCGGGTCTCAAAGAACACGACATAATTTTAGCCGCAAACGGAAAACAAATAACAGAAAAAGAGACTTTGGAAGATATTTTGGAGGACTGCAAAATTGGCGACGACCTCATGCTTGAAATCCAACGAATGGGAAAGGTTTTGAACTTTAAATTAAAACTGGAAGAACGATCAAAATTTAATTAACCAATTATTCCCCGTAGCACTGCCCCCGCACCATAAGCAATTAGTGCGGCAACTCCGCCAATAAAAAGCATTTCAAAACCAGCTCTCCCCCAATTTTTACCAGTAAAATGAGTGCGCATGGCGCCTACAAAAAATAAAGCAGAGGCTGTAAAAAAAATAGTAAGAGTAAACAACGCGCCCCTATCCCCTTGCCATACCAAAAATGGAATAAGTGGTACAAATCCAGCCACAACAAATGATATAAAAGTTAAAAATGATGCTATGTTGTGATTTCTTTGTGGATCATCTGTTAAATTAAGCTCTTCTTTCATCATAAAATCCGCCCAAAGTTCTTTGTTTTTTGAAAAAAGTTCTACAAATTTATTGCTATCCTCCAACGAATATCCCTTAGCAATTAAAAACTCTTCTGTTTCTTTTATTTCTTTTTTTCTATCATGCTCAATTTCCCACCCTTCTACACCACGCTCACGTTCATAAAATTCGCTTTCCGATTTTGAACTCAAAAAATCAGAAGCCGCCATTGCAAATCCATCCGCCAACAAATTCACAATACCCAACAAAATAATTGTAATTTCAGCAAGTCCTCCACCCATAACACCAGCAACCACCGCAAAGGTGGTAATAATCCCGTCATTCGCGCCATAAACCATATCTTTTATATATCTGCCACCCTTTTGATGTTTTTTCATGATTATATTTTAGGTTCTAATTTTTGTGGCGGATATAATTCGGGGTCTATTTTTCTATCAAAACAAACATAACCAACACTATGCCCCCACCAGTCAGAATAGTTTTCTTGACGCATTAAAACTGGTTTGTATGGGGGTGAAATTGATTTATTCAGTGGTTTTGTTTCATCAACATTATTAGTTGAAAAATTAGCGCACAGAGAAAATTCATATTTTCCACGAACTTTATAGCCATACTCATTATCACTTTCTGGATCCGCCGGAATAGAAACTCCGCGAATATCATCTTTCAAATCTAATAACATTTTTGGTAATTCTCCTTTGCGAGTCCAGTAATTTATAATTTCTGATTGTATGAAACTCAAATCGCTTACTCTTTGTTCATCAAATTTTTTAATTCTTGTTTCCGACGGAGAATCCACAATAAAAAAACCTGCCACAACCGCCGCAACAACAATACATATTACAATATAAATAAAAGCTTTCATAAATTATTCGTCTTGATGTTTTTTAATGTTCCACAAATAATATCCAAATACTGAACCCGTTACAAAAAACAAAGTTAAAGATTTTAACAAAAAGCGAAGCGTAAATTCCCCTCCAAGTCCGTTATAAATAACTGTCACAAAATTTCCGATTATAATTATTGCCGCAACAAAAAGAGTTAAATAAACAAGCCAACGCCTTATCCAAATTTTTCGTTTTTCTGGATATTTGAAATAACTTTTTTCCAAAAACCACGAAAGAAATGTATACAAAGGAAATACAACAACCAGCATCGCAATAGACCAGCGAATTGTTTGAAAAGACCCTTGTGAATAATAATACCCGCCTATCCCCAGCGGATCCGGCAATAAAACATTAATATATTCAAATATAAGCATTGTAAAGCTAATAGCGCTCGCGTACAGAGCCACCATTGCCCCCAATTGCATAAAAAAGTCCTTTGCTGATACTTTTTTTGTTTCTAGCATGAATTTATTATATCAGATCTGACATTTATGACAAAAATGTGTAGAGCGTTGGGCAATTTTTATTTTTTGAATTTTATTGGCGCATCTTTTGCATTTTTCGCCGGTTCTGCCATAAACCAAACGATGATTTTGATACTCTCCCAATTTACCAAACACATCACGATAATCTTGAATTGAAACCCCGCGAAGTTTTATTGACTTTTTAAGAATAAAATTCATGGATTGAAAAATATTTTTTAACTCTTTTTCTGAAAGAGAGTTTGCCGCGCGTTTTGGATGAATTTTTGCCTTCCACAAAATCTCATCAGCGTATATATTGCCGACTCCGGCAACAACGCCTTGATCCATCAAAACTTGTTTTATTTTTTTCTTTTTTGAAATTATTAAATTTTTAAACTTTTTAAACGAGATGTCCAAAGCGTCTTCTCCAAGCAAATCCAATTCTTTTTTAATTTTATTTTTCTCCACCAAAACCACCTTCGCAAATCTGCGCTTATCAGAAAAGGTTAAAAAATCATTTTTTTCAAAATTAAAAATAATTCTTTCATATTTATCATGCTTATTTAATAAAAATCTCCCAGTCATTTTGGGATGAATCAACAAAAATAAATTCTTATCTAGCCCCAAAATAATATTTTTTCCTTTTCTTTCCACATTCAAAATTTTTCTGCCTTCAGATTTCTTGACAACGCGCAAAATACTGGGTTTGTCAGCCCAAACACTTGATATTTTTCGGTCAATCAAGGTTTTTAGCCCCTTGGCCATTGTGTAAACTTCAGGTAGTTCCGGCATAATTGGTTATCCACTTGTCTTTCATGTGACTTGTCCGCTATATTATCACAAGACCACTTCATTGAGAAACCACAACATGAAAAAATGGAATATACGGATAAGTGAAAAATGAAAAAAGAACAAGTTGAGCAACTTAAAGCATGTGCCAAAAACATTCATGAATATCTCAAAACCCAAATTAGACATGACGGAAATTTTTTACCTCCGCCGTTAATTATTGAAATTGCCGGACATCCTTCTTGTGGAAAAAGCACCGTAATCGGAAAATTGGATACATCTTTGCGTCGACTAGGATTTAAGGTGGGTTTAGTTCAAGAGGGAGCACAAGCTGTAAGAAACATTGATAGATCCGGTCCAGAATACAATCAAGCAACAGCAGCTTATTCAATAAACAAACTATACGAAATGAGGGCGGACACATCGCTTGATATAGTAATTTTTGAAAGATGCGCTTTTGACGCGTTTGTTTGGCCGGAATATTGGCAAATCAAAAACAGATTGGTAACCAGCGAAGTTAAAGAACTACAAAACTATTATCTTGCGAACACTTTGTTTGTTGATATCGCTTTTTTTATAGTTTGCGACCCAGTTTTAGCGGTTGAACGAGAAGCTAAAATACACGCTATTGATCAGGAAAACGGAGGAACAACCAATACTAAAACAATCGCGATGCTAAAAAATTTATTTGAAACGTCTTTTGAAAAACTTTGGCGCAAATTTCCACAACTTCATCTTTTGAACACAACAAATCTTACCGAACAAGAAATGGTTGATATGGTTACAGAAATTACATTAACCAAACTGTCAGAAAAAACCAAAAACAACTCCTAAACATGGAGTTGTTTTTTTATTTCTTCCCACGAAGAAACTTTTGTATAAAGTTCGCTTTCCGGAAAAACATTGTGAGTGTCAAAAAGAAATTTATTACTTACATTTTTTAATTTTTCTAAAACACTGATTTCATCGTCAAAATAATGAGTAATTCCCAACTCTTTCGCTTTTATGTCTTTATCTTCTTTTTCCACAACAAAAAAAGAATTTGATTTATTAAAATATTGTGGCCACAATTTATTTTTAATCAAAATTTCCACGGCTGTAGATGTTTGATGTCTCCTTGAAATCAAAAAAAACGGCAAATCTTTAGTTGTGATTTTATTGAGTGTGTCTAGCACACCATTCATCAAGAAAGATTCTTGGTGTAAATTATAATACAAGTTTTTCTTAAATTTCTCTAAAACATCTTTTGATAAAATATTCTTTAAAATCTCTGGTGGTGTATCTTTTGGTTGAATTTCAAAACCAAAATCAGCCGCCAATTTAATTTTGGTTAAAGTGTGATCAATTATAACTCCATCAAAATCAAAACCTATTTTCATAAATAAAATCTATAATGCTTTTTTGCCCATTCGCCTGCGTATTGGACGCCAATACGGGGAGAGCTTTTAATCTGCGACTTTTTTATTTTAACACCCAAATCCTCAATCCATAAATTATTTTTTGGGACCGCTTTTTTACCGTTGAATTTTCTATCTATTTTTAAAAATTTAGTTAACTTTGCCGGACCATCCAACTTAGCTCTCGGAGAACTAAGTAAGCCACGAAGAAGAACGGCCGCTGGATAATTTTTTGATCCCACAACAATATTTAGCATGTTATGCATTCCATAAACAAAATAAACATACCAAACTCCTGCAGGACCAAACATTGGAGTGTTGCGCGCCGTTTTTCCTTTGTACGCGTGAGACGCCTTATCTTTCGGACCATCGTATGCTTCAACCTCTGTAATCATAAACTTTTCTTTTGGCGTACACAAAAACTTTCCTAAAAGTTCTTTGGCGACTTTTAATGTTGGTTGTTCAAAAAATTTTTTTCCTAATATTGACATTTTTTTATGATATGTTATCATAACAAACGGAGGTAAAATGAGCAAATTGGTAAAAGTTATACAAGTTCTGGAAAAAACCGTAATAATGCAGGTTTCGGCGGCAACTATTACATTTGGTATTTACAACAACGAAGTTGTGGATGTTGTACGCATGCCGCCACCCCGTGAATGCTATGTGCCTCAAAATCTGCTTTGGGAAGCAAAAAAACAAGCCAAGGCAATCCTTCTTGGAAAAAAAACCCCGTCTCCGCCAGTTGGCGGATGACGGGGTTTATTATTAACCACCGCGAAAAAATATTTTTTTAACAAAAAACTTCAAAATTCTATAAATAATATAAATGCCGAAAAGATAAATTATAACCTTGTATTCAATAGAAAAAATCAGCGCCGAAAGCGCCAAAATATAAAGACGGAGTAAATTTTTGTTTTTTACAGAATCGTCTTCAGACGATTCTGTAACTCCGACTTCCGTCGGAGTTTCTTTTTTCCCCAACAAATCACCGAAATCAAATTCAAACAACGACTCCCCTTCTCCAAGTTTTTTTTGCAACTCTTCTTTTTTTGCTATTACTTTTTCTTTTTGCTCATCTAAAAATTCGTTGATCGGCGCGATAATATTTTTTGTGGAATCCGCAATCTCTTTGGGTTCTGGAATTGCTGTTTTTTCCGTTTCCATATCGGTTTTTACTGAAACAGTGTTTGAGATGGCATTTTTTGCCAAAGGGTCTGTTCCCTGTTTTTGTTCAATAACATCAGAAACTTTATCGTTATCGTCGTCTGTGTCTGTTTTATTTCCAATCCCATCTTTATCTGTATCCAAATCAACAAAAGTTTCTATTTCACCGGTTTTGGTGTTTTCCAAAATTATCGCTTCCTCTGCGCCACCGGGCAAAGAAATTTTGGCTTCCGTAATGCTGGCATAAATTTTTTTATTTCCGCCCTCCGCCACCCAATCCGCCCAAAGCACTTGAAATGCGCCGGAAATTAAAGAAAAATTTGACTTACCGATTGATTTTCCACCTGCCCAAAATTCAAGAATTCCTTTAAAATCGTATTGAGACCCGTTAAAAACAGTAGTGTAAATTCTTATTTTGTCTCCCTCAAAAAACGGGTCTTTTGAATACCAAATATTATCTTGTATAAAACCGATATTTTTTAGAGTTTTGGTTTGAGCATATCCTATCTGTGACAAAAATAGAAAAACCAATAAAAACACAAAAAATATTCTTATTTTTGAGATACTCATCATGTGCTATTATTATATAATAATCTTGGACTATAGACTAAAAACTATGGACCATGGACCAAAATATGATTTCCATATTTAAAAAAATGCGTCAAGGCATTGAAGAACGAGTTGCCGTACAAAATACAAAAAGATCGGGACTTTATGTTGCCGTTTTATTTCCTATAACTTTTTCTTTCCTTTTGACGTTCGGGGTTACACGCGCAATCAGCCACTTTTTCCCTCAATTTTATATTGAATGGTCTCCGGGGTTACATGTGCATCATTTTACTTACGGATTTTTTATACTTGCCGCCGCGGGATACTTAGCGCTTGTGCACCATGGACCCAGAGCAAACTATTGGATTGCTTGGCTTTTTGGTATCGGCTTGGGTCTTGCGATGGATGAACTTGGAATGTGGCTCCGACTTCGCGATGATGATATCACAAGATGGAGTTATGACGGACTTACATTTGGAATTTTAACAATTGTCCTCATAATAGTAATGAAACCCGGTATTAGATTCTTCAAAGACCACCTTTGGCCGTTTAATAAAGATTGAAAAATATGCAAGAAATTTATTTATACACATTCGCGAGTATTGTTATTGTAAGTGCCCTATCATTTACCGGGCTTTTAGCGCTGTCGCTCAAAGAACATGTTTTGCGAAAGTATGTTTTTGTGCTGGTTGCCCTAGCGGTTGGAGCGCTATTTGGCGACGCGTTTATTCATCTTTTGCCGGAATCCTTTGAAGAATTTGGAAATGGCGCCACGGTTGGAATACTTACAATATCCGGTATTCTTTTGTTCTTTTTGTTGGAAAAATATCTCCACTGGCACCACCATGAAAATGATGAGTCAGAAGTGCATCACACCGGAAAAATGATTTTAATATCTGATGGACTGCACAATTTTATAGACGGCGTTGTTGTGGCGGCAAGTTATTTTGTTGGCATTGAAATAGGTATTGCGACAACCATCGCAATAATTTTACATGAAATACCACAAGAGATTGGAGACTTTGGAATACTACTGCATTCTGGATACACAATAAAAAAGGCTTTGTTTTTTAATTTTTTGTCAGCCATTTTTGCGATTTTTGGTGTAATTGCTGTGTTGATGATACAAGAAGGAGCGGAAAAAATCATATCTTTTGTAATTCCAATCGCCACCGGAGGATTTATTTACATTGCCGGTTCAGATCTTGTTCCAGAACTCCATAAAACAAAAAATATTAAGCATTCTATCGCCCAATTTGTTGCAATAATTTTAGGAGTAAGCGCAATGATACTTTTGCTTTTTACTGAATAGGTATGAAAATTGTTTGGATTGTTTTGGTTTTAATATTTTCCGGCATACTGCTTTTTTACGGACTGGGGAATAACGCGCTTACCGACTACGACGAAGCAACATATGGACATGTGGTGAACGAAACACTAAAATCCGGTCAAATTGCCACTTTAAAACATTCAGTATCGGGCAACTGGTTTGAAAAACCACCGCTTTATTTTTGGCTGGCAATGTTTTCTCAAAAAATTTTTCCCAATCCGGAGTTTGCGCTTCGCTTTCCATCCGCGCTCTTTGGATTACTCTCGATTGTGTTAACAATGCTAATAGTGTTTTATATCAGCAAAAACTATTATGTTGTCGCCTTGTCTGGTGCTGTACTTGCCACCACGCCGATTTTTATTGAAGGAGCAAGACAGGTTAGATTAGATATTCCTGTTACAGCCGCCATTTTATTTTCTTTTTATTGTTTTCTAAGAGGGGTGGAAAAACCAAAATGGCTTTTGGGGGTCGGTATTGGCATGGCAATCGGCTTTATGTTTAAAAGCGTTATTGGGTTTTTTGTGTTTCCGTTGATAATTATTTGGAGTATTATCCACAAAAATTGGCGGTGGATTAAAAATCCATACACGTGGATAGGTGGAATTGCAATGTTGGTTTTGCTTTTACCTTGGCATTTGTACGAAAGTGTTCAGTTTGGCAAACAATTTTGGAACGAATATCTTGTCCGACATATTTTTAGAAGATTTTCACAAAGCGGAATCAGTGGAAATATATCGCTAGTAGAATATATTAAATTTCTTTTTTTATTCGGCGCTCCATGGATAATTGCGTTTATCGCTGGGTTGTCTAAAATCTTAGTGTATTTTAAACGCCGCGATGAGCTTGCAAAAAATATTTTGACAAGCGTTTGCATTGCGATTTTTATTGTTATTATTTTTGCAATATCAAAAACAAGACTTTTTTACTATATTTTGCCGATGTTTCCTTTTGTGGCACTATCTATTGTGTTGGTTTTCTTTGATATTTATCAAAAAAACCCCAAAACAAAACAAAAATGGATGATTGTTGTGTTTTCAACAATATTTGCGCTTGGCTTCATTAACACAATTTATGCCGTCGCGCACAAACAAGAGTATTTGCAAATAAATCAGCTTGTTGCAAACGAAGAAAAAGAAGTTGGACTTTTGCTCGCAAAAGAAACAGACGAAATTAAAACATATGTATTTAATTATCCGTACCATGAAACTATCCGCTACTATAGTGATGGAAAATCTTTGGAAAAAATAAAAAGCGAACAGGAATTGAAAGAGTCGTTTTTTGTCGTAATGCAAAAACCGTTTTTTGACGCATCTTCTTTTCCTCCTGCGCTTGCGAATCGGCTACGTCCCATATACACAGGAAAAACAGTAATTCTTTTGCGATTTGATTAAAAATGCTAAACTAATTCTAGAAAAACTAGGAATGTAAATTGAAAAACATAATCTTGGGGATAACGTTAAGATTCGCGTTATTGTTTTTACTATTGTTTACTTTTGTTTATTTGGCGCATGGACAAAAACTCAAAGAATACAAATTTCCAAACGACTATCGTGGAATAATACATTTGCACTCCGAACTTTCACACGACTCTGATGGAAAATTTGAAAATATTGTGAAAGCCGCGAAAAATAATGATATTGATTTTGTGGTAATGACTGATCATTGGTCACCAACGCTTTACAAAAAATCAAAACGTGGCTTTTTTGAAAATACTCTTTTCATCATTGGTGCTGAAATTTCCAAAAACGAAAATGTTACCTTAATTGCTCTGCCTTTGCCAAAAAATTTTGTACCAGAAAACGACTGGAAAAAAAACGTGATGTCCTTGCATGAAAAAGATTCTTTAGCACTTGCAAGCCATATTGAATTTTCACAAACTTCACAACTTGTGGAAACTGACGGCGTTGAAATAACAAATTTACACGCAATATTAGTTGATAGAAATTATTTTGGATTTTTTTGGTTGTGGACCAAGGCAATTTGGCCCAAAAACTGGGATTTGGCTTTTTTGTTCAACTCCAAAACAATTGAAAATACTATTTATTGGCATTATTTGAATAAATCGATCAAAATGCCTGCTTTTGTAGGAAACGATACTCACGATAATTACCGTCTTTTTTATAAACTAGGACCAAAACTTGGTTCATACGACAACACTTTCAAACTTATTACTACGCATATTTGGGCAGAAGAACTTACTGAAAAATCAGTTGTTGAAGCTATAAAAACTGGACAAAGCTATTTTGCTTTTGAAAGTTTTGGCGATGCAAAAGGATTTAGATTTTACGCAACAAACAATGAAAATGTGATTCTCCCTGGAAACATATTTATTCCTCCAACACCAAAACCTCCATTTTTCATTAAAAATAAAACCACAATTACAATCAAAGCCCCACTAAATAAAATTTCTAATAATACAAAAATTAAAATCATAAAAGATGGGGTGGTAATAAAAGAAGGATTTGGTGCACTGCTCAATCTTGAAGACCCAAAACCAGGCAATTATTATGCCGAAATTTGGAAAAATGAAAAACCATGGATTTTTTCAAATCCTATTAAAATCTACCAATAATACTGGTGGATTTTTATTTCTCTTAAAAAAGTTATAATTAACAAGTGAGAATTATAGAAAATCCCAAAAAAGAAGAAAAATTAGTCAGGAAAATAATAGAAAAACATGGACACACCCCCGACCACAATTTTGATTGGTTTATGTATTGCGCAGATGAAGGAAATCCGCAAATCGCCGTTTTTGAAGATAAATATTTAATTTTGGGGTTCGCGAACAAAAAAGAATGGATAATTTTTTCGGATCCAGTTACCCCGACCGAAATCCACCGTAATTTAGTAGACGAAATTGTTGAATACTTACTTGGTAAAAACACGGAAAAAATATATTTTTTGGATACCAGGGAAAGTATAAACAGTTTTTGCAAAGAAAAATATTTTCCTTACTACGTTTTTGACTACGAACTTACTTGGCCAGTATTTAATATGGAAAAATTTAATCCATTATTGCCTGGGGGGCATTTTAAAAGTATTCGCAACGCCAAAAACAAATTTTATAAAGAAAATGAAGTAAAAATTGTTCCCACTTCTTCCGTGAATCAAAACGACTTGCATGAAATCGTGGACCGATGGAAAGAACATCGCGCGCGGGCCGGAATAGAAGAAATTTTTCAAAACCGCTACCACAAAATGATCGACAACAACTTTGCGGGAACAAAAAGCGCGAGGGTTATGGTGGTCAACGACCACGCGGTGGGTTTTAACGCTGGTTGGAAAACTCCGAACACCCCAAATGACTATTCAGCCGCCATCGGTATTCACGATTTTTCAGTAAAAGATCTTGGTTTAGCGCTTTTACTTGAAGACTTGGAATGGGTAAAAAAGGCTGGATACAAAACATGCGACCTCGAAGGAAGCGACCCTGCGCCATTAAAATTCAAAATGCAGTTTCTGCCAGAAAAAATATACAAAACATATTCATTTTACCTCAAAGCAACAGGATCTTCCGGATCATAAATTCTATAATCCAAAAAAAGCTCCTCTCCCCTTTTTATCCACCTTAATGTTGAAAATTTTTCGTCTCCACCCTTACTCCAAATATTTGGCTTGCGAGAATGATTCATATAAAAAGAAATATCGTTGCCATTCAAACCATGAGATGGAATATAATGGAAATTTCCGTCGGTACCGTAAAATTCTTTTATCATTTTTGCCACCTCGCTTGGAAGTTTGGAAATTTCTTTTTTTGTAAACTTAAACCATCGAACTTTCCGACAATTTAAAAAAGGGTTGGTATTTTTAGGAATATCTCTTATGGCAAATACCCCTACTCCATACTTCGAAGGTTGCAAGCGACAATAGGTATTTTGAAGGTTTTTTAAAATCTTGTTTTTCAAACTTGCTGTTTTTAAAAATAAACTATTACATATACCCCCAAGTCATCAATTTGTCGCTATCTTCACACCAACTCAAACCAATGTCGGTTCTATAAAACATGTTAAGAAGCATAATATTATCTATGCGCAAATATGCCTGTTTACGCGCCTCTTCCATTGTTGAACCGGAACCAGTCACAACAAGATGATAACTTGAATTTCCTGCGGTTCTCCATATTCCATCAGTTATTTTTACATCTCCAGGGCGAACACCTTCAATACTGGGTTTTCTAAATAAAATTGAGAGATCCCTATATAATTCAACTTCGGATTTGTCATTAAAAGGAAACGGTGGGGTAACAATTACAACACCAATTTGAAACCCATGCTTGATCCTTAAATCAAAATTTTGCCCATGGGCAATGGCATATAAAAAATCCCCCCAATCGCTTAACACTCCTTCTTGTTGAATAGATATTGTCGGATAACCAAACCGACAAGTAAATTCAAGAGGATAAATTCCCCGACCATTAACTATACAGTTTATATCTATATAACCGACGTATCCGGACTTACGCAGATCTTCTTCCATTTTACCGGTAGTTTCTTTAAACAATTTATTTGGTTCGCACCAAAACATTGAAGTTCCCATTTCTCCAGTCATTGGTCCAAGCTCGCCCGGAAACAACTTTTTATGCTCAAATGCCATTAAAATCGGGGTTATAAAGTTTTGCCCGTTAAAAAAAACGGAAGCACCAACCTCAATTCCACCAACGTGTTTTTGCAGTTGAAATTGTTTTATCTTTTTTTCAAGAATTTTTTTGTTTTGGGTAAGTATTTCATATAAATCTTTTCCGTCTTCTTCTCTGCCGGAAAAAAGAAATCCTCTGTAGTCCCCAGCGGAAAGCCCAGACGGTTTATAAACATACCTGCCCGGATTATGTTTTAAAAACTCCAAAGCCACATCATAATTATCAAAATTCCATGAAGGCAATGTAAGCATGCCTAATCTTTTCATTTCCGACTGACCAAACTCGCGGTTTTCCTCCAACTTATCAGTATAAACACTGCCTCCAACAACCGCTTTTCCAGCTTTGCGTAGCTTATCAGCATCTTCTCCAAAACCAACATCGTCAAAAACAATAACATCAGCCCAATCTATAAGAGGTTTCCACTCCGGCACTTTTTCTAAAAACCCATCGTATTCATCGGCGCAATTTTTTATATAACACTTAACCTCGTGTCCTTCGTTTTTAATTTTCCACGCCAAATCTCCCGAAAGAGCTTCCCAAGAAATAAAAAGAAATTTAAATTTTGGTTTTTGGGAAACTCCATTTAAATTTCCGTTGCCGTTACCGTTTTTATTTAGAATATTCATTATTTTTTGCTAATAACTTAAACATATAACAAAAAACAAAAAAAATAAATGATTTTTATTCAAAATGTATTTCTGAACTTTCAATTTTTTGGATTTTTTCCTGAAGAAGCGGAAATTTGGCGAGTAAATTTTTTTCTACCACCATTTTAGCTTCAGTTCTCGCGGCTTCAACCATTTTTAAATTTTTTAGCGCGTCCATTCCAATATCTGAAACTCCCCATTGATTTTTACCCGTAAGTTCTCCTGCCCCGCGAAATTCAAGATCGTATTCAGCAAGCTCAAACCCACTCTTTGCTTCTTTGAGGGCTTTTAATCTCTGGCGAGAATTTTCCGAATATGAATTTGGAAAAATAAAACAATAAGATTGTTTTTCACTCCTGCCAACCCTACCCCTAAACTGATGCATTTGAGCAAGACCAAACCGCTCAGCGCCTTCAATCATCATAACTGTGGCGTTTGGCACATCCACCCCAACTTCAATTACTGATGTTGAAACCAGAATTTTTATTTTACCATCTCTAAAACTTCTCATTGTTTCTTCTTTTTCTTTTGGACCAAGTTTTCCATGCATTATTCCTATCTCAAATTCCGGAAATACGCTTTTTTTAAGTTTTTCGTACTCCTCTTTCACAGATTTCATTTCCATTTTCAACATTGTTTCCTTGTCAGATTTTTGTATGCGCGGACAAATTACAAAAACCTGTTCGTCATCATTTAATCGTTGCCGTATAAATGAATACGCGATATGCCGTTCCTTTGGGGGCACAATTTTTGTTTCAATTTGTTTTCTACCTGGTGGAAGTTCGGAAATTAAAGAAATATCCAAATCGGCGTATATTGAAAGCGCCAAAGTTCTGGGTATTGGTGTGGCGGACATTGAAAGAAAATGCGGAATAAAAGAATTTTTGCGCAACAATCTTCCACGCTGGTTTACACCGAACCTATGCTGTTCGTCCACCATTGCAAGAGCCAAATTTTTAAATTCAACCTTCTTTTCTATAAGAGAATGGGTGCCTATCAAAATGTGAATTTCCATTTCCTTCGCCCATTTTAAAAGTTGAGACTTTGAAACGTGTGTTGGCATTTTGGGATTTATTTTGGAAGGAAATTTTTCTGAAATTGAAGATGTCAAAAGCCCTACTCTTATGTTTGACTTGCCCAAAAGGTTAAAGAAATTTTCAAAATGCTGGCGCGCAAGTATCTCCGTGGGCGCCATATATGTTGCTTGCGCTCCATTTTTTGCCGCCAAAAACGCGGCATAAGCCGCAATCGCTGTTTTGCCAGAACCTACATCCCCCTCCAAAAGACGGTTCATTGGGTTTCCCGAAGTCAAATCCCTTTCAACATCTTCCATGGCTTTAATTTGAGAAATTGTGGGCTTAAAGGGTAAAAGACTCAAAAATTCTTTTTTTAACTCATCGTTATTTTTTATTTTCAAACCTGAAGAATTTTTTAATTCAAGCTTTCGCTTCATTCGCGAAAGCTGAAGCAAAAATACCTTTTCAAAAGCCAAACGTTTTTTTGCCGCCTCGGCATGCTCTAGATTTTTAGGAAAATGAATAAGGCGCAACGCGGTTTGTCTTTCAGGTAAATTATATTTTTTTATTATTTCATCCGGCAAAAATTCGGGAACTTTAGTTTCTGCCAAAATTTTTTCCAAATGTTTTTGAATCCAGAGCGAACTTATTCCGGCAGAGGTGGAATATAAAGGATATAATGGCGAGGAGCGAGGGGTGATGGTATTAAAAAAATCTGAAAAAGCGCCTTGCGAAATAAATTCATACAAAGGGTTGGCTAGGTAGTATTTTCCGGACCTTATTCCAATTTTGCCAGAAAATACGGCGGTAGATCCTTCTGGTAGCATTTTGGCAATATACGGCTGACGAAACCATACTGCCTCCAACTTACCACTACCATCTTCTATTGTGGCCTTCGCGATATTGATCTTCCGCTTCCAAGTTTTTTCAAAATCAACTTTAGTAACACGCCCAGCGATTCTCACCCGCTCTCCTGAAAGCAAATCGGAAATTTTTTTAAAGTTCGCCGGATCTTCGTATTTATATGGAAAATGTTCCAGAAGATTTTCAACAGTCAAAAGCCCCAGCTTTTTGAGCGCTAGTCGCTGACGAGGAGTAACTCTAAAAATTTCTTCCAGTTTGGCATCTAAAGTCATATTGGATTTTTAGCACAAAAATGCTAGTTTGTTTATATCTGTCCCCGTAGTTCAACGGATAGAATGCAAGCTTGCGGAGCTTGTGATAGAGGTTCGATTCCTCTCGGGGACACCAATAGTAACTTGTTCGGAATTAAGAATACGGAGCGATTTTGCAAAGATTTACAACAAAGATATTAGCTAT
>DATDXD010000012.1:0-31433 GCA_036517275.1 Minisyncoccota bacterium | reverse complement strand
GTCTTCTGTTATGGTGGCGGCTTTCATTTTTTCGTCTATCTTATAGTCAATATTTTCTTTCAAACTCGGAGTAATTTTTGCGAAAGTTTTGTAAAGTTCCGCCGACTCTTCGTCGGGCGCTGAAATTATAAGCGGTGTCCGTGCCTCATCAATTAAAATTGAGTCAATTTCATCTACAATCGCAAAATTATGCCCACGTTGAGACATTTGTTCTTCAGAATACGCCATGTTGTCACGCAAATAATCAAACCCAAATTCATTGTTGGTGCCGTAAGTAATATCCGCGGCATACGCTTCTTTGCGCGAACAAGGACGAAGGAACTCGTGAACAACTTTAAATGTCCCAAGAGTATCTCTAACTTCATCAAGTTTAGAATTTTGGATTTCGCCCGCCTGCAACGCTTGATGCGTAGCGTCTGCGGGCAGGGATTTCGAATTTTCAGTATGCGTTGGATCGTAAATAAAAGATTGATCATGTATAATACAACCAGTTGTTATGCCAAGAAAATGATATATCTGCCCCATCCAAACAGCATCTCTGCGAGCAAGATAATCATTTACAGTAACAATGTGAACTCCTCCGCCAGTTGGCGGAGCCGAAAGCGCATTGAGATACGCAGGCAAAGTGGCAACCAGTGTTTTTCCTTCACCTGTTTTCATCTCCGCAATTCCGCCTCTGTGCAACGTAATTCCCCCCATCAATTGCACGTCAAAATGGCGCTGTTTTAGAGTTCGCCTTGCCGCTTCGCGAACAGCGGCAAAAGCTTCTGGAAGAAGATTGTCTATATCTTCAGGATTTTTTTTAGAAATACCTTGAAGCCGAGTTTTAAACTCGGCGGTTTTTTTTCTCAACTCCTCGTCCGACAATTTTTCATACTCCTTCTCCAATTCATTTATACGCGCCACAACAGGCTCCAATCCTTTTAGAACCCTCGCATTCGCATCGCCAAATATTTTACTAAGCCAATTCACCAGCCAATTCTAGCACTATCTCTTACTTTTAAAAACTCGAGCTCCTTGGCGTTCTTGCGCTGTTCTTTTTTCTTTGAACTTTTTTATTTCTTTTTCCAATTCTTCTTCCAACAAATCAATGGCTTCACTCAATTCCTCCCCCACTGCGTCAGCATAAAGATTTCGCGAACCAATTGATAAATTTGCTTCCGCTCGGAAAACTTTTCCTTGTTTGTGGTGGCGCGTAATACGCCCGACTTCCAAATCAAGTTTAATCAGCTCTTCTTCTTTTTTGAATAACTTTTCTACGAGCTTTACTATTTTTTCATCCAAATAATCCCGAGTTGATTCGGTTATGTTTGTTATATTTGTACTTTTTATTGATACAATCATAATTTTGCTTCTTTAGGGGACCATGGAGAGTTTTACTCCATACCATGTCTTTATGTGAGTGCTAGCCCCATGATCCCCCAAAAAAGCCAAATATATAATATAATACCACAAAAATACAAAACCCTGGTCTTGCGACCCGGGCTTTGTACAGACATAGTTGAGTTATCCGACCGAGGTCGAACAACACTCACATATCCCCATATTAGCAAAACACTTATCCATTGTCAAGCGTTATAATGTGGATATGCAAAAAGTCTTGTTTGTAATCACAAAATCCAATTGGGGTGGCGCCCAAAGATATGTATACGATCTAGCAACCAACTTACCCAAAAATGAATTTGAAACAAAAGTAGCTTTGGGTGGAGAGGGACCGTTGAAAGAAAAACTCCAAGAAAACAATATATCCGTAATCCAGATTCCACACCTCCAACGGGACATAAACTTCATAAAAGAAGTTTTGTCATTTTTTTCTTTAGTTAAAATTTTCAACAAAGAAAAACCTGATGTAATTCATCTCAATAGTTCCAAAGCCGGAGGCATAGGCGCCGTGGCCGCTTTGATTTCCAAACTATGGACTAAAAACTATGGACTAAAAACCATATTCACCGTCCACGGCTGGGCGTTCAATGAGACGCGAACTTTTCGCGCTAAAAGCATAATTTATCTTTCACAATGGATAACATCGGTTCTTGCAAACAACACCATTATCCTCTCCCGCCACGATTACAGACAAGCGCTTGGAATGCCACTTATAAACCAAGAAAAATTTTCTTTAATTCCACTTGGTATTCCGGAAAATCAAATGGAATTTTTACCAAAACAAAACGCCAAAAAACATCTTCTTCTACAGACAACGAAAGAAAATATGGTTGTGGGCACAATAGCTGAATTTACAAAAAATAAAGGATTGAACTATCTTTTGGACGCTTTAAATATTTTAAAATCCCCAAAATTACATCTTGTGGTAATTGGAGATGGCGAAGAGAAAGAAAAAATAGACAATAGGATAGAAAATGAAAACCTGAAAGAAACAGTAACCACATGCGGTTTTGTACCGCATGCCGCAAAATATATAAAAGCTTTTGATATTTTTGTTTTGCCATCCCTCAAAGAGGGACTGCCGTACACCGTACTTGAATCAATGACCGCGGGAGTGCCGGTGGTGGCTTCCTCTGTGGGCGGAATACCAGATCTTATTGACCACGAAAAAAGCGGATTCTTAACAATTCCGCAAAACCCGGAATCGCTCGCCAAAAATATTAAAAAGCTGGTGGAAAACGAAACGCTTCGCAAACAATTTTCCCGCGCCTCCAAAACCCGCGCTATAGAAAAATTCTCTTTTGCCTCTATGCTTGAACGGACAATAAAACTTTATGAATTATAAAAGCCCCCGAGATTCGGGGGCTTTGATAGTTCGTTTAACTAAAAATTAATTCTCTGCCATGAAACGGCGCCAACGGCGCCTTGCTCTGATAAGCTCTTGCCGAATCGCGCTTGCGCGGTATTGGCAGTCATCGCAATCAGAGCCATGAATTGGCAAAAGTAGTCCACTTTCTTGAATCATTTTTACCTCAAAATTTTTGAGACCTCTTGGTCGATCGTCATAATCGTCGTCTGTTCTAAAGTTATTATTTTTCATTGGAACTACCAAACACCAATGGGTGTTGATACTCCGACGTCACACCACCTTTGAGATATGACAAATTAAAACCGATATCGGCAAGGAGAGCCGACTGGCGTTCGGTTTTGGACCTCATTTTACGAACATGACGTTCAAATAGTTCCGGTTGTTTTTGGGGATCAGGTATCTGATAACCACCATTAATTTCTCCTTGTGGCACAATCGGCGCAATGCATGAACCAAACGTTTGGACCATCCGAGCAAGTGGCCGCACTTCTTCAACACCAGAAAGAACCGTGTTTGTCGGCTCACCTTCCCATCCGCGAAAATAATACGCAAAACGATCATCTTCAGGAAGTTCGGCGCGACAATCAAATCCACCGACGGTCATTAAAGAAATATTATGCCAAAGCGCAAAAGTATTCGCGATTCTGCCTTCAAGAATTGATTCTCTCAATTCATCAATAGCAACACCAATAGCAAGCGCGCCATTAGCCGCCGCGTCAATAACCGTGGTAAATGTTTCGCGATTTATATACGGAAATGCTTCCGGAGAAAGAATCAACGAATAATCAACGCGGTTGCGCGTTTGAAACGCAACGCCATAATTGAGAACACCGCAAAATAAATCTCCGTTTCGCACTTCACGAACCTTAATTTGACTTGGAAAAGCTTCACGGAGCGCTTGAGCAGTTTTCCCGCAATCGGGTTTTGTTTTTGAGTTTAAGAATCTCTGATCTGCCCACACCAAAACATCAACTGAATCAATTCGCATTTTTCCGTCTATAACTCCGGCGATATCCAACCGAGACAAAAGGTTGCGAACCAACTCAATTCTATTTGGAATATCATCCTCTTTTTGCGCGAACACACGCATGAGGACCCCAATTCGCTTCTGTTCCAAAAAAGACTTTCTATTCATTGTTGCCTCCATTGGGTATACCCTGAAACGCATTTGTGGCGCCTCAAAGCATTATGGATTGTTTTCGGTTTTCAAAAAACTCACCCTTTCAGTTTCAAGGGTAATAATACCGTAGCTTATTTGTTAAAAAAAGTCAATATTTATTTTTTATTTTGTAAGCATTGAGATCCCCTCTCCAAACGATACTTTAGGTTTCCAGCCCAAAACTTGCTGGGCTTTTTTACTGTCAGCTAAAGTAACAAGAGTTTCTCCGGGGCGCTTAGGAATGTAAGTCGCGTGGGGCTTTTCAAGAAAACTTGCTCCCGCGAGCCGAACTTCCGGTTTTGCTTTGCTCAAAATCAAAGACGCCACTTCGTTGATGGAATAATTTTCTCCTCTGCCGATATTGAACAACTCTCCCTTGCCTACTTTTTTTGACTTCATTGCTAAAATATTCGCTTCCACAACATCGGACACATGCGTAAAATCTCTCCGTATTGTGCCTGGGCTTACTATTGTTAACGGCTTATTTTGCTTCAACTGCTCTAGAAAAATTCCGACAACAGTCGCGTAAGCTCCGTCTACAAGTTGGCGCGGACCATAAACATTAAAATATCGCAAAGATACGGTTTCGATGTTGTATAGATCTGAAAAAAGCTTGCACATCGCTTCTCCAACATATTTAGACAATGAATACGGGCTTTTAAAACTCGGGGTCATTTCTTCGTGAAGAGGCAAAGTTTTTTGATCACCGTAAGATGACGAGGAAGCCGAATATACTACCCTTTTTACTTTTGCGTCTCTCGCCGCCAATAAAACATTTAACGTACCGATTACATTGTCGTGAAATGTTGGCGCAGGATCAACTATAGAAGGCTGAATTCTGGCACGCGCAGCAAGGTGAAAAACATAATCAACACCTTTAAAATGAGGGGTAATTTCTTCTAGATTTTTTATATCCGCTTTTACAAATTTAGCTTTTTTATTTACCTGTTCTTTAAAGCCTGTGGATAAATTATCCAAAACAATAACATTATGACCATCCTTTATAAGGCGGTCTGTAATATGCGAACCTATAAAACCCGCTCCTCCTGTTACAATTATTTTACTCATATCTTTTTAACCCTTTTTTCCAGCAAACGTTTCAGCTCGCTGTCATGTGAACTTACCATTTTTGAATTTAAACCTTGCGATTTAAGAAGCTCTTCGTTGTAGTTTTTAATGGCTTTTAAAAATTTTAAACCAGATACAACAAGTTTTTTATTTGTTTGTTCGTTTTTTCCGTTCAATTTTTTTGCGAGCTTGTCTCCAAAATTTATAAACGCGTCCACATCTTTAGGAAAACAGTAACCGCCAAAACCTCGGTATTTTCCATACTTTACATCCATCCACGAATCTCCGATTCGCGCGTCGTGAGAAACCATTTTACGCACATTTTCATAATTTACCGGCGTATTAATCCCGTCTTTTTTATGTGTCAGCTCCAGAGCTTCCGAAAAATCAGCCAAAATATTGGCATAAGTTACTTTCATTGCCCCAAAAACATTGCCACCATATTTACCCATCTCCGCCTCCGAAGTGCTTACGCGGACAAAATCATAAGTTCCTAAAACACCGGGCGAAGAAAAAAACGCTTTTGGCAAAAGTTTGAGCACTGCTCCAGCGTGTGGAAGACTTTTTTCGGTATGCCCTACTACTTGCCTATCGGGACGTAAAAAGTCCTCCCAAGCACGGGATTCGGTCAAAAATTCCGGATTAAATAAAATTGGAGATTTGTATTTTTTTTGCAAACGCGCGGCAGTTCCCGGTTCAATTGTGGATTTAATTATCAAAACTTTTTTGAACGACTGATATTTCGCGACAACACTCTCTACAATACTGGTATCGCAAGAACCGTCTTTAGCGCGAGGAGTTGGAACACAAACAAAAATAAGGTCAGCGCGAGAAACATCGTCAGAAAATCCTTTTTTGGGGTCAGCATCAAAACAAAACAAATCTTTCCCTCTATTCCAACCAGCTTCCGAAAAATACCGCATTGTATTTCCACCAACCATACCAAGACCCACAATACCAATTTTTGATTTTGTCATATAAACAAAACCCCGCTCCGCGGGGTTTTGTTTTGCTTTCGGAAATTTAATTAGATGGCGTCAATCGCATCCAATCCGGCAATTGTTGGGCGCGTTTTAATTTTTCTTCCACAGTTAAATTGCTTTCTGGAGAAGTAGGATCGATTTTTGGATCAACAATACTCGCTCCTCCCGGAGTAGCTGGCGTCAATTGCAACCAATATGGGATATTTGGATTTACTGGAACCGCTGGGGCGGGACCTATATAAACAGGTGTTGGCGGAACAACGGGAGCTGGCGCAACAACAGGTGCTGGGGTTACTGACTTTTTGCCAAATACTTCTTCAAGCTTTGCGCGTGTGGCAGGACCAACTCGTCCCACTTGAGGCAAACTGTATTTTGCTTGGAATTTTTTGACTGCTTGTTCAGTAAGAGGACCAAATAAACCGCTTACAGTACCGTCAGGATATATTGAACTATCTGTGGCAAGTAATTCTTGTAGTCTGCTGACATCGTTGTTTCTCATTCCCTTGTTTAAATCTGAATTAAATACTGGAGAAACCGACACAGCAACTGAAGATGGTTGCGCAACTGTTGGAGCCACAGGAGTAGTTGCGGGAACTCCTTTGCCAAACACTTCATTCAACTTTCCTCGTGTCTTTGGTCCCAAGTTTCCATAACCCGCTTCAGAAGAATTTTTTACTAAACCATATTTAATTTGAAACTTTCCAATCGCGTTTCTGGTGGCTGGTCCAAAATAATTCGTTTCATTTCCCGGAGATCCTGCTCCTGATTCAGCAATTTTAGTATCAGGATCTGAGTTAAGAAGCTGTTGAACCCTTTTTACATCATCATTGCGAGCTCCAAGAGCAAGATTTGAGTTAAACACGGGAGACACAGCAAGCGCTATTGGAGATGGTTTTGCAACCGCAGGAGCTGGCGTTGTAACTGCAGGAACCGTTGGAGCACTGCTACCACCACCACTACTGCTACCACCACTACTGCTACCACCACTACTACCAGTGGTACCACCACTACCACCAGTGCAAGCGCTAGAGGAAACAGTAAAGGTTGGGGTCACTGATACTCCGGTAGCAGGGTTGCTAACTTCTAGTGTGCTTTCACTAGACCCGCAAGTAAACTTTCTTGTTATAGAACCGAGTTCTGTTGCCGCAATTGTTCTTTTATCAGTAGAAGCCACTTTTACGTATGAATTTGCGGGCATTATTAAGGTAAAAGATTCGGAATCAACATCAAGCTGTTCTCCAAAGGCACTGCTTCCGGATACAGTGAGAGTAACACTTGAAATTGAAATTTCAGCGCTAGTCGTCAATTCAACGTCATTATACGCGGCAAGAGCTGGAAGCGCGGAAATCGGCGCCAAAGAAAGAACATACGACAAAATAATTGTTAAATAAATTTTCATGTAAGTTGTCAAAAGTTATGACTATGGATTAATTTTTGCAAGCGCCTCGTTCAACAACAAGCGGAGCATTTAGATCTTGAGCGGTAGTAGTAGAAGTAGCACCAGAATTAATATACATCCTATACGTTGTACTCGCTGCAACGTTGTTAAATTGAATACAAGATCCTCCTACTGGGCTATTTATAGACAACGTTGTGGTTGCAATATTCTTTATGGTTAATGTAGTTGACGCAGAAATACTAAGATCTCCTCCGACAGCCAAAGAAGTAGCAAGACCCGTAGGAGAGCTTGTAGCAATTCCTACTGAATTTGTTGTATTAAACGTTCCTATCACCGTAGAAGACGCTTTGGAAATAAATCCTCCAGTACCTACGCCGTTAAGCGCCGACTCGCCAAAGCTTGAAAGACCGGTTACGTTAAACGCTGCTCCAGCGGTTGAAGACGCTGATGATATAAAACCGGAATCAAAAGTAGAAAGACCGTCAGCCCTAAATGTACTTCCCACACGTAATGTTGTTCCCACACTTGAAGATGCTTGAGAAACAAAACCGCCCGTAAACGTACCAAGCCCAGTAAGTGTAGAAGCTCCAGAAACCGTAAGAGCTCCACCTGTGGTTATACTAGTACTAATGGTTGTAGCTGCGTATCCGACCAACGCAACTGCCATCACAGCGGCAACGACAGAAAAAACTACAGAAATATATTTTCGTATAAACATGAAATTAGTTAATTTAATTTGTTAATAATAAAAATTAGTAATCAATAAAAAAACGACCCTTGCTTCTAGTATGAATGAAGGGTTATGAGGTATGCAAATTCTATTGTGGATAACTCTATGCAAAGCAATGCACAGTCGAATGACGGGGCTTATTTATGGATTTCGACCAGCCCTTATTTCTTTTATGAGATAATCTCCTTGTTCTTTAAACGAAGATTGAAACTCAATTATTTTTTGAATTTCACTTACCGCTTTGGCACGATTACCCAAATTTAAATACATTGACGCCAAAGTAAGCCGAAGGTTCGCATTTTCCGGATCTCTTTTTACAGCAACAATAAGAATATCGCGCGCCTTCGCAAAATTGCCAACCTGCGCGTAGGCGCTCCAAATTTGTTTTTCAACCGGAGGATTACCCTTGCCAAACATGCGTTCAATCACTTCTTCCGCACGCTCATTTCTGCCATCCAAAATAAGCGCCATTGCGTAATTTCGCGCCGCGTCTCCAAAATTAGGATCTAAATTATAAGCCTCTTCCAATAAACCAAGACCAGTTTTAACATCTCCTTTTTTTATGTAAATATCGGCTTTAAGAAAAAACATTTGTTGTTTTTTAGGTGAAAGTTCATGCGCCTTATTCGCAATTTCAAGAGCTTCTTCAAAACGCCCAGCGCTAGAATACAAACTGGCAAGAAACGTATACCCACGGGCTTCTTTCGGTTGTTCCTTAATTTGTTTTTGCATTTCACTGGCGGTTTTCAAAAAAACCTTTTCTTTTTCCACTGTAGACAATGTGGAATTAAAAACATTATTTGCGTAAGCAAAAAGCTGTTCTCTGGTCTCTGTTATTCCCAATGTCCGATAAGAAATTGCTTTATCAAAGTCCGATAGAATAAGATCTGTTTGTCCACCATTTTCTGAAATGTGTTTTAAAGTGGTGATTAAAGCGCTTGAACCTTGAATTGGTTTTACGCCAACAAAATACAAAAATACTGGCAACATTATAACTGCCAAAGCGGAAAATGTGTAAGAAATATTTTTTGATAAAACAACTGGGGTATCAATATTTTGAGATTTAGATATATCTATATATCTAAAATGAATAAACCCGAGAACTGAAAAAAACATAAGATAAGAGATCAGATTATCAAACACAAATATATTGTGGAAAAAATATACAACAAAAAGCGATAAAAATACTATCCCCAAAACACGATCTTTTGTTTTCCACAACATGTATAAAGCGGTCACAAAAATACTCAAATATGCCATAAGTCCCAACACTCCTCCGGCAATAAGCCAATCAAAAAAGACATTATGCGCGCGATCAAACCATGGCTCTTGGGGCCATAATTCAGGTTCATAATATTTATTAAATACTATACTATAATTCTCCAATCCCCATCCAAGAATTGGGTGCTCCTTGAACCCTCTGAACGACATTTCCCAAATCGTAAAGCGGGATTTAGTGGTTTGTTCAGAAAAAGAAAGGCTGGAAAAACGTTGAAGAATATAGTTATGTCTTACAAATGATGAATCGCGGAATAACCAAAAAGTTCCAATAAAAACCAACACAAGTCCAATAGCACCAAAGGCTAATTTCCGATATGTCCGATTGGAACTTAAAAATAAGTACAAAAGCGAAAGTAAAACAATACCGCCAATTAAACCCAAAATTGCCCCTCGTGTTGCGGTAAGAAAAACAACCGGAAATTCAAACAAAATCAAAGCTCCCAATACATAACGAATCGCCCTGTTTTCTTCTTTCAAGAAAAAGTAAAGAGCCAGAAAAAGATGAAAAATAATGTAGATTGCCAAATAAGCCGAATTTCCAAATGTCGCGTCCACACGCTCGCTTGACTGATAAACTCTTAAAAGACCTAGAGCCTGTAAATAGGCGTAAAAAGATGTAAACAAGCTTATGCCAAAAGATACAAAGAAAAACTTTTTCCAATCCGTAACGCTTTTAAACATGCTTGTTATAATTAGAAAAAAGGCAAAAAGATGCAGATGCGATACAAACCCTTCCATACGTTCATAATTTGACCAAAAACTACGATATGGGTTTTCCCCAAAAAAAGTAGAAAGCGCGAGAACCGCAATCGTAGCACCATAAGCCCACATTACTGGAGTCAAGCGCGGACGGAATCTGTGGTCAAAAAGCGCAATGATAACCCAGAGAGCAAAGATAATTTCAATAACAATTCTAAAATAAAACCCCTTACCTGTAATAAAAGGAAAAAACAGATCTCCCACACCAGGCAAAAGAATTTTTCCGAAAATATTGCCTCCAATAATAAGTGCAACAGGGGGAATCAAAAAAAGTCCAATCCTTACAATCTTTGCAAGTATATTTATATAATCACTTCGCATAATGCTACTAATAGTATCTTAAAAGCGTTATATTAACAACGTGTTAGGCTCAAAATACAAAAAAATAATGCTGGCTTTGGGCGATATAGCCATATTCTACCTAGGACTCGAAATTACCCTATTTATAAAATATGGATTTGCCGAACGGTGGGATTTGCACTTTTACCCGTTTTTATGGGCGCATATTTTGTGGCTTTTGATATTCTACAGCGCCGGAATGTATGATTGGGAAAAATTTCCGCCCACAAGAAGGTATTATGTGGCCCAGCTCGCGGCAAGCTCAATGGTGGCATCCGGCATTACAGCGGTTTTTCTTTTTTATTTGATTCCGATTTTCAGGATTACTCCAAAAACAAACTTATTTTTGGATATTTTGATAGTTTCTATCCTTCTGGTTATTTGGAGAATATGGTTTGTCAAAATAGCTTCAAAAGGGAATGGAATAAATGTCTTGTTTTTCGGCTCCAACAACGAAACAAACAAATTCGCCCAAATGCTGCAAAAAAATAATACGCTTGGATACAAAGTGGCTGGAATTTGGGAAAGCTCGCGCTTAGACCACCAAAGCGCCAAAGATTTCATTGTGAAAAACAAAATAAACCTCATAGTGGTGGAACCGGATATTTTGCAAAATGAAGAGCTGGTCAGAATTTTTTACGAAGCGCTCCCCTATGGAGTTAGTATAGAAAAATTTTCAGAACTTTATGAATCAGTCATGGGAAAAGTCCCGACATCGCTAATCAACAAATCGTGGTTTTTGGAAAACCTCGCGGAAATAAACAAGCGCCCTTTTGAGATTTCCAAAAGAATAATCGACACGGCAACGGCTATAATTTTAAGCGTTCCTTTTTTGATTTTGTCTCCATTTGTGGCCCTCGCCATAAAAATCGAGTCCAGCGGGCCCGTGTTTTATAAACAAAAAAGGGTTGGGAAAAACGGCAAAATTTTTGAATTTATAAAATTCCGTTCAATGGTAAAAGGCGCCGATAAAATTGATGGGCTAAAAGGAAACGGCGACGACCAAAGGCACACGAAAGTCGGAAGATTTTTGCGAAAAACATACATAGACGAACTCCCGCAAATTATAAACGTTTTGCGTGGAGAAATGTCGTTTGTGGGGCCTCGGCCGGAACGCCCGCACTACGTTGAAGAACTTAAGAAAAAAATTCCATTTTACGAAGTTCGGCTTTTGACCCGCCCCGGTATTACCGGCTGGGCGCAGATAAGTATGAAAAATGACGCGTCCGTGGAAGACGCGCCGGAAAAATTGCAATACGATCTTTACTATATAAAAAACAGGTCCATCGTTATGGACCTGGGTATAATGCTCAAAACCACCTCAACAATGGCCAGCCGTAGCGGGAGATAAATTTAAACTATTCTTCTTTCATCATGTCCGTCGTCCGGCTCATCATTGCCAAACACGGAATCGCGCAACTCTTGAGCGTCTTTTCCGCAAAAAACAAAAGCTGTTTCCATAAATCGCAAAATAGAAGGATCGGAAAGCTTGTTTGCTATATGCAAAATTTCTTCTTCAAAAAAACTTTCTTTAATTTTTGAAGAAAATAATTCAGCAAGTTTTTCCTGGTATTTTAAGTCTTTTTCCATCTCTTCTGTAGAAAGTTCTCTTTTGCAACCCGGACAATTTTCGTGAAGGTCAGGATCAAAACTTCTTTGAAAATAAATCCCAAACATCACGCGAATCGCCTTATCTATGTTTGTGATCATGGCTTACACCTCCAGTGCCATTCATAACAGATTATCCATTGTCAGTCAATTTTGAAAAAACTAAGACAATCCCAGATTATTGGCCAACAAGCTTCCGCCAATTGCTTTTGTCCGTACAAAGAAGGATGCCAGCCGTCAACAGCATGTAAACTTTGGATAGAATCAGTTGTGACGTTGGACAAATCTGTTGAATAAATAATTTTAAATTTGTTGCTTTGAAATTTATTTTGCAAAAATGTTGTGGCATCCACTATCGCCTGATTCGTTAGATCCGAAAGTTGAATTGTCTGCTCCCCGTATTCTGGTTGTATGGATTTGAATATTTGATAACCTTTTTCAAAATAAGGAAATAGTTTTGGATTATTTTGCTTTGCTATTCCAGCTTTTTCCCGAAGATCAAAAAATATACGAATATTAATAAAACCAAAAACAACCACCACAGCCCTGTGGTCCTTTTGACTTATTTGCCCACAAAGACGCTCAAGCTGGTTTTGAAAATTTTCTTTGAACCGCGCAGTTGCGGAGTCAAAATTTTTTTCATTTTTTCTTACCCAATCGAGGTCGTTGTGGCCTATCCAAATTAAAACCAAGTCCGGAAGTTTTGGCAAACTCAAAAGTTCATCCACTTGATCTGCCATAGTTTTTACGTTAAATAATTTTTCCCAAAAACCTGAAAAGGCGTGGTCCACCAACTCCGAACTTGCTGTACTAAAATTAAACGCATAAACTGGCATTTCTTTACCTATCCGTTTAACAACTTCGGAAAACCAGCTTTTTTTCTTTCCAAACCACATTTGCCAAAGCATACTAATGTTGGAACCAGCATGAAAACCAGCTGTAATACTGTCTCCAATAGCCACAATTCTCAACGGTTTTTTAATTTCGGATTTCATTGTTTTTTCTTCCATACAAGACAGTATAGCAAAAAATGTAAAACATATTAGCTTGGCAAAAAGGGGAAAAATTACAATGTATTGTAGTGAATTACTTTTTTACTGGTGCCTAAATACGATATTTTAACGCGGGTTTTTCGCATGATATTTATTCTCCGTCTTTTGCCTTTTTCCACCATAGACAAACTCTCCAGAAAATTTCCTAGAATTTTCCAAAAACCGGACTGGGATTTTGATTTTATTTCAACTTTTGAACGAATAATCGAAAAGGAATTTGGATATTGCTGTAAAATTTTCCAAAATCTATCAATTGTTGATGGACTTATCTGAAGTGTTTTTTGTATTGCTTCAAATGAATAGCCCTTAATCAGCATACCAATTACCGCCAATCTCTTTGCCAACATTATTCTTTCTGTTTTGGTTAGTAAATTTGTAAGAAAACTTTTCGCCTCCGCTGAAGATTTAAGCTCTAAAACAAATTGAATAAATTCGTCTCCAATTTTCTGATAAACTTTTTTATTCAATTTTCTTTTCGAAACATGCGACATATTCCTACTACGATATATCGAAGTAGAAAAGTAAGTCAATTATGGTGGTGTGAACAACTAAATAATATTTTTATGATTAATAGTGCTCTAGGCATTCAAATTCTCACTTCGATATATCGAAGTGAGAATTTCACGTTAAAAATCAATAGAAATATCTTAAAAAGGGTATATAATCAAGAACCCTGCTGTAGCGCTTAAAACAGCATCCATCATGGTCAGCAGAACAGGGAGATAACATATTAAAAAGCCGCGCATAGCGCGGCTCAATTTAAATTATTTTTGCTCAGGAAAAATTGTTTCTCCGTCCCATGGACAGTTGGGACATTCTTTTTTGTGCAATTCTTCAATTTCAGTTTCATTTTTTAAAATTGCTTCATCGTAAGCTCGCCTGGCTTCATCGTAAGCTCGCCTGGCTTCATTGTAAGCTCGCCTGGCTTCATCGTAAGCTCGCAGGGCTTCATCGCAAGCTCGCCAGGCTTCAATAACTTCTTTTGGTAAATTTCCTTGAACCGATTTAAAAAGATGAAGACGAAGCTCTATTTCTTTTACTGGTTTCTGGGTACGGATATATTTCTCCCTCTCTTCATATGAGTAGCACCATTCCAATAATTCTTCATGGTGGCAGTGCCAATAAAATCCTGAATTTTGAATCGGAACTTTTTCTTCTTTCATTCTTACCTCCTGTTTTTGAAATTAGGAACAGCTTTTTCTAAAATAGAAAATAGCATTGTTGGGGTTGATTTGTCAAGTCCATTGTCTAGTCCAGCACATTATCTATTTACATTGGCAAAAACAGGAAAAATGATACTATTTTGGTATGATATTTAACTCGTTGGCATTTCTTATTTTTTTTCCAGTCGCGACACTGGTCTATTTTTTGATACCCCACCGCTTAAGGTGGGTGTGGCTTCTTGCCATCAGTGTTTATTTTTACATAAGTTTTGTGCCTGTTTATATTTTGATACTACTGACAACAATTACTATTGATTTCTTTTCCGGTATTTTAATTGAAAACGCCAAAAACAAAAAAAGGAAATTATATTTACTCATTAGTATTTTAGCCAACGGCGGTATACTTTTCTTTTTTAAGTATTTTAATTTTTTTAACGAAAATCTTTCAGTAGCCGCCAATTTTTTAAATGTCGGGTATGAGCCACTGTTACTAAACATAATTCTTCCGATTGGGCTTTCATTCCATGTATTTCAAAGCATGAGTTATACAATTGAAGTTTATCGCAACAATCAAAAGGCGGAACGAAATTTTGGCATATTAGCGCTTTACGTTCTTTTTTATCCCCAACTGGTCGCGGGACCCATTGAACGTCCGCAAAATCTTCTTCATCAATTCTACGAACGACACGAATTTGACATCAAAAGAGTTGGTAGTGGACTTGCTTTGATGTTGGGTGGATTTTTAAAAAAAATTGTCATCGCGGACCGCCTCGCGCTGTTTGTAAATCCGGTATTTAGCAATGTATCCGAATATTCTGGAATTTCATTTGTGATTGCCGGCGTATTTTTTACCATTCAAATTTACTGCGACTTTTCGGGGTATTCAAATATCGCGGTGGGATCCGCGCGGGTGATGGGTTTTAATATAATGCAAAATTTTGAACGACCATTTTTTGCGAAATCCATAGCCAAATTTTGGAACCGATGGCATATATCTTTGTCTACATGGCTACGGGATTATCTTTATTACCCTCTTGTTTTTTCGTTTAAAGAAAAAACAACCGCAAAATTATATCTGGCATCGTTAATCACTTTTACTCTAATTGGTCTTTGGCACGGAGCCAATTGGACTTTTGTAATCTTTGGAGCAATCCACGGAGTATATTTGATTGTTGGGCAGACAACAAAAAAATTCCGCGCGCGAATCATGGAACGAATTGGTATTACAAAATGGACAAAAATCCACCATGTTCTGCAATCAATCACAGTATTTGGATTATTTTCTTTGAGTTTAATATTTTTTAGAGCCAACACGCTCACTGACGCAATCTATATTCTAAAAAATTTATTTAGCGGGTGGTCAACACTTGTTTCAAATTTTTTAAATCCGCAATTTCTAAACCAATATATTTTCATGGGTTTTTCCAAAGGAGAATTTTATTTGTCTTTATTCCTAATTTTGGTTCTTACCGCGTTTGAACTATTTCAGCAAACAATCGGATTAAAATCTTTTATCGCACGCAAGCCGGCTTTTTGGGGCGCGTTTATATTTGCTTTAGGAATTTTATCTTTACTAATTTTTGGCAGATTCGGAGGCGAAGAATTTATTTATTTTCAATTTTAATTATTTTATGGAACCACGAAAAAATTTATTTTTTAAACTTCTGGGCCTCGCGCTGGCAATCTCCGGCATTATTTTAAATCCGTCCGTTGTGGGAAAATTTTTAACAACAGATGGAAAAATTGAACAAATCAGCTTTTTGATGATTATTTTCGCGTTTCAAACCCTTATCTCCGCCTCCGGATTGTTTGTGTTTTTATTTCCGCGATTTTTCGCAAAATATTGGCGTCTATTGCTTCTATCTGCTTTGGGTATTGTTTTGGCGTTTGCTGTTGTTGAATCCACGGCGCGCGTGTTCCTTGATCGCCCAGCTTTTGGATGGTACGGCTACCCAACCGGCGTATATATTCCCGACATCACAAAAGGAGATCGCTTTACCCCAAACTTTCGCGGTTATTTTCTTAATCCGCCATATGATCACATACCCATAAATATCAACAGCCATGGTTTGCGCGATGTTGAACATGAATTCAAAAAACCAAACGGCGTGACAAGAATTCTAGGCATTGGAGACTCGGTTACTTTCGGCGCGGGAGTATTCCTTGAAGAAACATATCTTTATCGGCTTGAGAAACTTCTTCAACAACAAGGAATTAACGCGGAGGTTATAAAATCCGGAGTAAACAGTTACAAGTTTGATCAAGAATATACCTACTATATTGAAGAAGGATATAAATATAATCCCAATATTGTTATTGTGGGTTTCTTGGACAAAGACATAATTCCGGTCACCAAACAAAATATAACCAACCTATATGAAAGCGCCAAAAGATCTTATAGAAATATTCAGGAGAAAGATAAAAAAAGCTTTGTGGAAAAAATAAGATTATTATGCAGAACATGCGACACGCTTTATACTCTATTAAATCTACTAACAAACAACTGGAATAAATCCCAAGGAATTGCGAATAGTTGGAATAAAGAGTGGGAAAACACTTCTAACCTAGAACACCTTGAAAAAAGAATGACTGACTTAAACGAGCGCCTAAAACGTAACGGGCAACAACTTGTGATAGTTATTTTTCCCACAACGGAACAATTTGGATCTGGCAACTCTCAAAAAAACAAATTTCAAGACCGCCTCAAAGAATTGTTAAAAAAAGAAAATATTCCCGCGTTGGATCTTTTTCCCTATTTGAATGTTCCGGAATATTATCGGTATTATTTTAGCGGAGATACCGCGCATTTAAACGCCCAAGGACATCAACTGGTGGCAAAAATAATAAAAGAATTTATTTTAAAACCTTAACCATTGCCTCTCCGTTTATCGCCACTTCTCCGAATTCGTTTAAAATTTCTGTTTCTATTTCCAAAATGCGAAGAGAATCAATCTTATTTTTAACCCTTCCTCTCACTTTTACTTTTTCATTTGGTTTTACCGGTCTTCTAAATTTTATATCTTGTGAAAGATAAACGCAGTATTTCCCCGGCAAATACATACCGACTAAAGTAGAAAAAAGCGAAGCCACCAACATTCCATGAACAATAACTCCGCCATACTCTGTTTGTTTGGCGTATTTAGGGTCAACATGCATTGGATTTAAATCTCCCGTTAATTGAGAAAAGGAAAAAATTTCTTTTTCCGTAAAAGATCGTTCAAAAATCGCCTCTTGCCCTATCTCTATTTTTTCAAATGTAAATTCATTCATTGAGATTTAAAACATTGTACTCCCTCCATTTACATTTATGTTTGCGCCGTTTAAAGACTTGGATTCATTATTGGCCAAAAAAAGAATTATCTTGGCGATTTCTTCCGGTTCAGATATTTTTAAACCCAGAGGTGGATTTGTTAATAATTTTGTGTTAATCGGACCGGGAGAAATAATAGCAAGCGCACTATTGAAACGAGCCAACTCCACCGACAAACATTTAGAAAGTCCGAGTAAAGCATATTTGGCTGTTATGTAATCTGAAAGCAACAGTGGTGGAGTTCCAATGCAATATTCGGTAGAAAGAATAATAAACTTTATTTTGTGTCCGCTTATAATGGACTTTGACAAGGCGCTAAATACAAAAAACAATCCCTTGGCTTGAACATCCAAATGTTTAGAAAAATCGTCCCAATGTTTGTGAAATACAGGCTTTGGAATTACCGGCGCGCTTGGAGCGTAAACAACAATATCAACAGCACCCTCTTCGCTATCTATTTTTTTAAACGCGTTTGAAACCGATGACTCGTCAGTGACATCGCAATTTTCGCGATCCAAAATGACAACGCGATAACCTTGTTCTTTTAATAACTTAGCCGTCGCAGAACCCACACCTCCCGCGCCACCCACTATAGCCGCCAATTTTGTTTTTGCCACATTAGAATCTTTATTCATAATTTATTAAATATTTATTTTATACTTTCTTAAAACTTCGATTATATCTCCCACGTTTTTTATTTTCACCACCTCGTCTATCGTAAATTTAACCCCAAACTCATTTTCTAATTCGGAAACAAGCATTAAACTATTGAAAGAATCCCAAGTATCAACAGTATCGGGAGACGTTTTTTCTGTAATGCTGTTTTCGTCTATTTTAAGAACTTTGGATAATATTTTTTTTAGTTTTTCCATTTTTTTCTATTTTAATAAATTTCGGATATTGATATCCTTTATTAACTGAAAATTCCCATTTTTTCAGATTTTTTTTATTTTCAATAAGTTTAAAACCACTTTTTTTATAAAAATCTTTCGCCGGAATATTTTTCTCTGTTGGAATAAACTCTCCGATCAAAGTCAGCACTTTTTCCTTTTGTGCCTCTTCTATTATACGAGCCAGCATCGCTTCTTCCACTCCTCTTCCCATAACCCTGCAACTCAGCAAAAAAGTATCAACACTCCACGCCTTTTTGCTTTTTTTGATAATTGTGGCGCCTGTTATCCCGTTGTCTCCAAATTTATCCTCCACTTTGGCTGAAAAAATTAGATAATCAGCTAGCGCGGAAAATCTTTTTATATCTTCTTCAAAATACCTTCTTGCTGTCATGGTATATTGATTGGTTTTTTGGGTCAATTGGGCAATTCTCGGTATATTAAAAGAATTTGCTTTCTCTAAAGTTACAACCATATTCAACGCTTTTAAGTATTCTGTTATGTCTTTGGTTGTTTCTTTAAAATTCTGCCTTTTCCTTTGATCCGCATACATTTGACCTTTTTTTCTGTCTTCCTCGGAAAAATTAAAAGAATTAAACTCGTTTAACCCTGTTAATGTTTTTGAGTATAAAGACGGATCCTCAGGCATATCCACAACCATTACTTCCGGCAAAGCGGTTTTGATCATTTCCCTATTTAATTTATCGTCGTCAAAAAACACAATACTATCTAGTCCAATATTTATTTCTTTGGCAATCGCTTTCATGTTGGAAATTTTATCATTCCAATTAATTTTAATTGACGCGAAATGATTTTCTTTAAGAATCATGTGCGGGTGATTTCTAAAAACACTCAGCGCGTCTTCCGGATTATTTTTGCTGTTAACCGCCAAAATAATCCCTCGGTTGAATAAAGAAAGAATGTGCTTTTGAAATTCAAGATACGGTCTTCCTTCCGGCGTGGGACCCAACTTTATTCCTTCTAAACCATCCTCCCCCACAACTCCGCCCCACATAGTATTATCCAAGTCCAAAACAATGCATTTTTTTGTCAGCAACAACAGTGGCTTAATGTATGAAATATATTCTTCGCATAAATTTGGGAGGTATTTGAAGTTGATTTTAATATCTCCCAAATAATACATTTTGTAATCCAAAATATTTTCTTTTCCGTGCTTGGAACAAAACAAATCGTAGTCAAAAATAAAAACTTTTTCGTTTTCTTTGTAGTGCTTGTTTATTTCGTGATTAATATTTTTTACAAACTCAATAAGACCCAATTTTTGTTTGTTGTCTATAATTCCCAACGGAGAATTGATCGGCACTTCCAAATTATGCAAAACAACCTTGCAATTTAAATTCCGCGAAACTTTGTCCGCCAGTAATTTAATTTGTTTAGTGTGACTTTCAAACAAGATATTTTTTTCCTCTTCCGATAGTTGATAGTAATTAAAAAAAACATCCCCCAGCAAGGATTTAGTATCAATAAAAAGAATTACCAAATTGGGTTTAAAATCGTATAATTTACTGTTGTCGTCCAGTATTTCTTGATTATATTGATTGTACCCGCCCATCAGTATCTCCGAAGTTATTCCAATTTCTTTGCATTTGGCAGATAAAACTTCTTTTATTCCATTTATGGTTGAGCTAGATAATATCGCGATCTTTATCTTCATTGTTTTATTTTTTTGATATTAGCGCGAATGCTATTGCTTTATCTCTGCAATGCGACAAGCTAATTCTAACATCAAATCCTTTTAAGTCAATTGTTGGAACTCCATTTTTATTGTTTTTAATGTTTAATTTATTTAACGCCGGTGGTTTTTTACCCAATGAATAAAAAGCTTTAACAATTGCTTCTTTTGCGGCAAATCTCACAGCCAAATGAAACGATGGATTTTGTTTGGAAAAACAATACCGCAACTCGTCTTTAGTAAAAATTCTATTTAAAAAAGTTTTATTTTTTTTAAAATCAAGATTAAACCTATTAACGTCTTCTATATCAACACCTACATGCAAATAAAAAAAATTATTCATAATTTTTAAAAACTTTTTCAAAATTTTTAATCAACTCCGCAACTACATTTTTTACTTCAAATTGTTCAAGAAATTTTTTATTTATTTCCGGATGCAAAGTTCCAAAAATCAACCCTTCAACACATCGCGCTATTTCATTAATTTCCGTGTTTTCAAACGTCCAATATCCCAAATGTTTTAAAAATTCGGAAGTTGGACTTCCAAATGGAGTAATTCCCAAAATCGGTTTTTCCGCCCCAGCGTATTCAACCGCTTTTGAAGGAAAAAACGGACTCTTTTCAAACGGAGCGTCTATAACCACTAGGCAATCAGATTCCTTCATAAGCTTCAAACTTTCTTTATATTCAACAATTGGAGTTATTTTAACCATTTGTGTGAGTCCATATTTGTTTATCAGTTCATTTATTTTTTGAGCCCCGTAACCACCATATTCATTACCCGCGCCCACAAGAACAACCTCCAACTTTTTAAAAATCTCTGGATTTTCATTTGAGATTTTCTTTAGCGCCATAAAAAGCGTTTCCGGTGTTCGTTCTTTGTAAAAAGCCCCCACATGACTAATCACATACTTAACCCTATCACCAATGAAACCATGAGGATATTCACGAAAATCAAATGAGTGGTTCAAAACACTTGCTTTTTTTGTCCATGAAGCGGGGTATTTTTTCATTATCAATTCAAGCGCCGCTTGATTGGTAAACATTATTCGGTCGCTATTTTTTATTACGAATTTTTCGAGCATTCTCGCCTTAAAGCCACCAAGACCAGAAAATTTTTTATACGGATTATCCACCCAAGGATCGCTAAAATGCGAAACAAACGGAATTCCCAAAAATTTTTTGAGCATCGCTCCCAAAACGTTGCTCTCTTGCGGATTGGAATAAGAAAAAACAATATTTACGCCGTGTTTTTTTATAATTGCGCGCGCGGTATTAAATAAACGCAAATAATACAAGAATTCATCCAAAATTCCAATAAAGCGCCCTCTTTTGCGCAATTCAGAAATTTTATATACCGGAAGATCTATATTCCAATCTCCGCAAATTTTATATGTCATTACAATCGGAAAAACCCCTTGGCGCATGAGTTCTGGAATAATTTTTCCTGCCGCATTGGCTCGCGGACGCACCGCGGGAGGAGTCCAAAAACTTAAAAATAATGGTTTTATATTTTGAGTGCTCTGCATAATTCTTTTTTATAAGCGTTCCAAATTGCTCCGTATTCGTCTTTTCTCCCACTTTCCCAAGCACCAAAATAATCAACATCAAAACCCGCGTCGTACGCCGCGGAGACAAAATTTTCCAACCGCCTTTCATACTCTGGATTCTCTGTGTTTACCACGAGAGCTTCTTTTACTTTTTTAGACAATGTTCGCATATCTGTGTGCTTAATAACTCCCGGCAACATTTGAGTTGTGCCTAAATCACCAAGTTGAATCACTGGTTTTTTTAAAAAAACAGCTTCAACTATGGTGGTACTATTTGGACTTATTACCAAACTTGCCCTTTCTAGAACTTTTTTACTAGACACGCGATAATCTATCAGTTTTACATTCGGAGTGCGCGCAACTTTTTCCAAGTACGATGGTGGACGAAGCTCTACCATTTCTGGATGATCTTTTACTACCAAAGTATAATCATCGGGTAGAGATTGCGCCACTAAACGCGCGGTATCTATTTGATTGTTAAAAAACGGCGCCGCCACATCCATTGTTTCCTCCGGTTGGAATTGCAAAGGAAAATAAACATATTTTTTTATTGAATCTAAATTGTAGTAAGAAAAATTATTAGCGCGATAGTGATATAACTTTTTACAATAATGATCGCGCAACATTATTTTTGGTGGCCTGTAATCAATATTAATTCCGGTGCTTTCAAGTGGATTGACCGGCCGTTTGCCCAAAATCCATTTTAGAGATTGGTAATAAGGAGATCCCTCGTGGCGAATCCATTGCCAAATGGTTTTCTTTTTTCTTTTTTCCGCGAGCCGTTCGGCATCCAACGGTTTTTTGAATTCCGTTCGGAATTCAGAAATATATTTTTTCGCCAACTCCCGGCTTTTACTTTCACCTCCCTCATTTAATTCTTTTAACCTATCAAAAAATAATCCGGAATCATCTTGGTAACCGTAAGAAAACATAAAAACTCCGCGGATTTTGGTGTCTGTAACAGCGAACATTGGCACACCATGTTTTTTGCCGTAAAGGTTAAAAAAAATATGGTACAGCGAAACAAAGTTTGGCGAAATAATAGCGTCGGGTTTGAATTTTTCAAAAACCATTTTGACGCATTTATAAACCGCCATTACGTATTCCACAATTTTTTCGTCCGAAACATTTTGCTTGTAGCCGTAATAAAATTTATCCTTGTATGTCCGCACATGCATCCGCGAAGACTGTACAATCGGCCACACGGAGTCAACTCCGAGCTCTCGGCATATTTCTGTAAGTGAAAATTTATCACCGGAAAGAAAAATGTCCGGACGGGAAATTATAGAATCATGACTCACTATCAAATCGTATTTGGCGTCCGTTTGGTTTACGATAAGTTCGTGAGTTGTGCTTTTGGAAGTTATCGCGGCAAGCCGACATCCTTCTTCATAAAACTTTTTAGCCAAAAAACGGCCGATGGTTTTACCCCACCCGCGCTGTTGAAATATTAGAACTTTTTTGCCCTTTAAATCCCCCATTTTGCGTCAGTAATTAAAACCTGTTTTTACGCCTATTTGTTTCCCCAATATTGTTCGGTAAACAACTGCGCGTCTTTTTGGAAGGCTTCTTTGCTGTAATATTTAATTCCGCGGAAATCCATTACAAAATCACCCGAGAATCCTCTTTTAAAACGCGCAATATTTAATTCCTTTTCCGAAGGGTACGAATCATACTGCGCCGACATGCCGGCCGGCTGTTCAACTATTATATGTTTTACTCCTTTGTTTTTTAGAAATTCCGCCGCAGCAAACACAAGAGCGTGACTTGTTCTAATTTCTTTAAAATCGGGGTCTCCCGCGGAAGAACTGTAATATGCCCACTTTCCTTCGTAGTCAAAATACGCGTACGCGATTTTCTTTCCTTCATATTCAAGCTCCGCAAGCACAGACCCGCCATTTTTTAAACGTTCGTACTGCAAGTCAAAAGTTTCTTTTGGACGTGTTTCTTTTCCAGCTTGTTTTTTGTGTATATAACGATATCCTTCGTGAGCTTCCAAGGAAGGATTTTTAGAGTCGTAACATCGCATTACAATTTTTTTATCATTCAAAATGGTTTTAATATCGCTCCTGTGTCCTTTTCTGCATTCATTTAAAAAATCATCCACAAGATCAATTCTATAGTCCAACACCGACGTATCTAAAAAATCATATTGCTGAAGATGATTGTAACCTCTGCTCAACGGAGGATCTACTAAAAATTTTAATGCCAAAATGTTGTGTTCTCTTGCCAACTCATCTATCTTCGCATACGTTTCTTTTTCGTAACCTCTTTTTGCGATAGGAGCAAAAACATAATCACCGTCTATGGCAACTTTTTTGTATTGGTGATTCTCTATCGGTAAAAACGCGCATGAAACAACTTCTCCGTTTTCCAAAGCCACAAAACTCAAATCGTCTACAAACAAATTTTTAAAGCGAGAAATTAAAAGCCATGATTCTATATTAAAATACGAATGGCGTTGAGCTCCAGCCGTAAACTTATTCCAATGTTCATAAAACAGCTTTTCGTTGTCTTTCCTAAAAATATATTCCATGGTTATAAAACTAAAGAAAAACCCGCCCTGTTACGGGCGAGCAAAAGTCATAAAAACACAATCATGTCCTTGAAAACGAACAATGCCATTTGTTAAATATCCCGCCTTTGTAAATGCTTTTATTGAAGCCAGATTACTCGGCTTAATATGGGCAAAAATTGTTTTAACTTCCGGAGTTTTTAAAAAAAAGGCTTCCACGGATTTTTTAAGTCCTTCTGTGGCATACCCTTTTCCGTGAAATTTACTGGCAATCGAAATACTTACTTCCGCATTATCTTCATCAGTGTCGTAGCGCACCTGACCAACCGGAACCCCGTCAACATCCAAAATATAGAGTGTTCGATTTGGGTTTTTCAACACAGAATCAAACCACATAAAATGGGTGTCGCAATCAACCACGTTGGAATTCCACGATGCTTCACGCACAGATTGTTCATTTCTCAAATCATATAAAAATCCTATGTCACGACACTCTGCTTTTCGTATAATCAAACGTACCTCCTTTTAGTCAATCTGTATTTAGATTACCGGTTATATGTCCTTTTTGCAATGGGGTGGCAAATTCAATATCCATTGCCGCGGTTTTTCCAATCACTTGTTCGTAATACTTTGTATGAAGTCCAAACGATGGACGCACGGAACGAACATTTTCTGAAGTAAATATTTCTCCTTTTTTTATATCTTTTGCGGCAAACAAAGAACGCCTCCAGCGAAGATTATATTTTTCAAGTTCATTTCGCGGACCATAAAACGGTTGCCCAAGAACTTTTTGAAAACGATTTTCATCAATAAAATGGTTTTTTCCGTTTTTTAGAACATCTACCAATTCTTTTAATTCTTCGGGTTCCAAAGAAAAATCCGCATCCGGACCACCAAGAGAACGAGATAGAATAATATGCTTTTCAATAATCGCCGCTCCAGCTTTTGATGCCATAATTGGTATATCAATCCCTCCGGAGTTGTCGGAAAATCCCGCAGGCACACCCCAACGTTTTTCAATATCCGCAATTGTAGCAAGGTTGGCGCGCGCTTCGTCCGGCTTTCCTTTGTAATCCGTAATGCAATGCAAAATCGCGATATCTTTGGCACCGTTTTCTCGCAAAGTTTTAAGAGCTAAATTTATATCTTCCGCACTTGCGTATCCAACTGACATGATCACAGGTTTTCCGGTTTGCGCCACCTTCTTTAATAAAATTAAATCGTTAACTTCATATGAAGCAATTTTATAACACGTAACATTCATTTTTTCTAAAAAATCTACAGCTGTTGTATCAAAAGGAGAAGAAAAAAGCAAAATTCCCAATTCATCCGCCAATTTTTTGAGTTTCGGTTGCCAATCCCACGGAGTATAAGCGGTTTGGTAAAGTTGATATAAAGTTTTTCCTTTCCAACTTGTAGGATTATCAGCTTCCATTCCAACCCTAAACCATTCTTTATCAGAATTTAACGTCATAGTATCCGGAGTATAGGTTTGCAACTTAACCGCGTCTGCTCCAGCCACATGCGCGGCCCGCACCAGCGCTTCCGCTTCTTCATACTTTTGGTGATGGTTTCCGGAAATTTCCGCAACAATAAAAGGGGGGTTTTTACCCCCCACACTCCTTTCTCCAATGCGAAATTCGGACTTCATATCCAATATAACTCACCATTTATACGTTCCTTCTCGGATCTGACGAACACCATTTTGTTCTTTTTTTTCAAGTTCTTTCGCTTCTGGTGACGCGTATGCGCGATCAATTTCAGCTTCCCATTCTGTTGAATTATGTTTAATCAAAACATCTTCTGCGGGTTGAAACACAATATTCAAACGTGAAAAATCTTGAAGATCCGGCGCGTAACGCACCATTGCTTCAATCCGCGGCAAATGATAGCGATTTGAAACAATCATAATTTTTTCCGCCAAATTTTCTTTCACAATTTTTGCAAGCGCTAAAAGTTGCTGATATGTAGAACCAGATTCTTTTTCTTCAATAATATTTTCTTTCGGTACTCCGAGTTCTCGAAGCTCGCGCGAAATAACTTCCGCCAATGTGGGCGCGTCAGGAATATTTTTCATCTGTCCCTTTCCACCAAGAACAACTATTGTTGAATCTGGATTTTCTTTCCACAAAAAACTCGCAGAAACCACACGCTCCATGCTCCCTGGTGCGCCGTACAAAGCAATACCAGAAGTAAAATCAGGCGAATACCACAACCCGCCGGAATTTTTTACAATCCCTCCGCCAAATAAAGCAATTATGTTTTTCATGTTAAAGCTTCAAAAGATAATGGTTTGTTTCGTGAAGTTTAAAACCTTCGCTTTTGTAAAGTTCATTCGCCGCAACACGCTTCGGATTGGTTGTAAGTTCAACCACCTCAACACCGGCTTTTCGTGCCCATTCAATAAGTTGTCTTAAAATTTTTCTGCCAAGCCCTGTTCCCCTGTACGCGTTATCCACAATCATGTCTTCAACCACTGCTTGTTTACGCAACAAAGTCTGGCGCGGAAAAATCCAACCAAAACCGATTAATTTGCCTTCTTCGTTATACTCTGTTGCCACAAATCCGTTTTTTACGGCTTCCTCCCATTTTGTTTCGTCAACAATAGCGGATGAGTCAAGCTGGACTACTAAATTTTTAACTTCTTCAAAATTTATTTTCATTTCCATACTTTTTTAAACTCTCTAATAACATTTTGGTTACTATCAAAAGCAATTCGCGGCGGCAATTCTTTCTTTTTGAACCATTTAAATCCTTTCAACTCTTCTTTATCCATAATTCCGAATTCCTTTGTCAACGGTTCAACCATATATACAACACTCAAAACATAAAAAGGTTCCGTAGCAGAAGGATAAGTTCCCGGATAAATTCCTAGTAATTTTTTAATTTTTATCGCCATTCCAAGCTCCTCGCGCATCTCCCTCGCGATAGCCTCTTCCGGACTTTCTCCGTGATCCACAAATCCCCCCGGCAAATCCCACCAACCCAAAAAAGGAGAATTGTTTCTTTTGGTCAAAAGAATTTTATTTTCACGCAAAATAACCGCGGTTACAGTTGGTCTGGCGTTTCTATAATTCACAAAAGAACATTTAGCGCAAGATAAATTGCTATTTTTTGACAAAAGATTGCCTCCGCACATTGAACAAAATTTATAATTACACTTCATAAGAATCGTTGAATTTTGTAAGCACAATCCTATCAGTAAACCGTTTTCCGTCTATTAGATATTGATTTTTTGACCTAAACTCTTCGTGATAGCCCGCCTTCAAAAAAGCTTTAAACGAGCCAATATTTTCGGCATATAGTCCGGCAAAAATTTTATGCATTTTCAAATTTTCAAACGCGTAATCAGTAAACAAACTTATGGCTTCCGACGCGTATCCTTTTCCCCATGAAGCCCTGTCGCCTATCACAATAGACATATCCGCAAAATGATGAATATTGTTTATAGGACCCAGTTTTATTGTTCCTATAAATTTGTTGATATCTTTTCGAATAATCGCGAAAAATTCGGAACCAGAATCGGATAATGTTTTTTCCACGAAATCACGAACAACTTCTAAAGTATGATGTTGAAAACGAACTTCTAAAAATTGATTTACCTCTGGATCATTAAGCCAACTTGCGTATTCATCAGTAACATCATCAAGTGATACGGGACGTAATTTAAGGCGTTCGTTTTCTATTACTTTTTGTGATTTATTTTTTATCATGTTTTACAAATTCAATTAATTTTTTTTCTTTAAATTTTAATAAGTACGCATACAAAGAATCATATGGCACGTCGTGTTTTATCGCAATATCTAAAATTGAAATATTTTCGTTAAAATACCGAGGAAGACAATCCATAAGATAGTTCCATTTTGATTGATTCTCCGTTATGTCAATTTTTGAAGAAGGATCGGTGCCCGGTTGAAGATAAAGATCATATTTTGGATTGGAAAGCGCGATAAGTCCGGTGAATTCGCGCCTCAAAAAACAATTTGTCTCCAAAATATTAATTATCCCAAGCACCGTTTTTACAGACTCTTCCAATTTATCTTCACGCATAATAGAAATGTTGTCAGAATCCAAATGATACTCTTTGTAATAAAAACTGGGGGATTCGCAACGCGAAAGAGATATTGTTGAAACTTCTATTCCCGGCGCTTCCCAAACGGTCTCATCGTTACCTACCACTTTTCTAAATTTATCAAAATAAAAATCTGGGAAAGCGTGCGAAAGATAATGCTTTGCCGCACGGTCCAATTCTGTTTCTCCGGTAAATGTTTCCTGCAGAGCAAATCTTGAATTGTTGCCCAACATTTCAAGAAATACGCAAAATTTATATGTTGATAAAACTTCCGGATCCAAATCAGCCAAATAAAAAACCGTGCCAATGTGTTCGGGGGCAATGAGTAATTTATACGTATAATTGGTATTCATTTTCGCAAGCCTTTTCATTGCTTCAATGCCAACCACATAACCAGATGGTCCATCATTGAGCTGTGCCGTGTGGCAATTGTGCGCGTGCAAAATAATTGTTTTGTCTGTTTCTCCTTTGTGGGTATACTCAAGAACCTTCATTGTTCCTTCTGTGTGTTTTGTCTCTAAATCAACATCGTATTCCCCATCTTCCAATTTAGAAAACAGACTGTATGGCATAGAAAATCCCCACAATTTTTTATAAGGTTTGTAATAAAGATCACAATGATAAACAATGTTATCGGGAGCATCTTTTTTGTAGTAAAGATGTTCTTTTAGTTTAGAAAGATTTAACTTGCCCTTAAAAGATTCGGAATAACCAATTACTCCAAGCGGGTGTTTTTTGCCGTCATATATCAACTTTCCATCTTTTCGTATCTCTGCTTTTACAACTTCCCACTTATGGGGAACGGTCCAGCCATTATGTTCTCTTCCGGATTTGTATTCCAAAATCTTAAATGAAAGTTCTTCTGAAAGAATTTTATTTTGTTCGTCTGCTCCAGCTGAAACATGGGACACAGGAAGTCCATCAATCTTTTTTAAAATTTCCATCATTGTACTCATTTTGTTTTTTTGTTTTTTAATCCTTTTGAATTATACACAGCCGAAAAACTTAAAGCGTCATCTAGATAAGAATGTGGAGTCACAAACCTATCACCTACCCGTACTTCTAAAACGACGTCCACCACAAGCAAGTTGCCAATAGAGGCGATATATGTATTTTTTTTATCGTTTCTCACAACAATACCAGATGTAAACGGGTGGTATTGTTCCTCCGCCTCAAATAAACGACAATTTTTCAAAAACACTTTCTTTCCATTTAAAAAAGTTGAGGCGCCGGAGTACGGTTTATCAAAAGCATTAATAAACAAACAAATATCTTTGCCGCTCCAATTCCAATTTATAAAACCGTGAATCTTTGTGTTCAAAAAAGGAAAGTATGAACTCTTTGTTTCATCAAGATTCTGTGTTTTAAAATCTTTACCATTCACCATTTCCGCCAAAAATTTTTTTAAAAATTCAATTTCTTTTTTTGAAATAAAATCGAAATAATCCATGGGTGTTTGAAGATTTTTGGGCAACAAAAATTTTTCACGCGATAAAATTTCTCCTTTATGAAAAGTTGTGATACCTCCGTGAATTATTTGCAAATTTGCGCAACCAGTTGTGTTTCCATGCAAAATTTGCCAAGTATAGTGCGCCCCGCCCTTATACCTCGGCAAATCAATACCCATAAAATCCAACAGATGATTTTTCTTAAAAAGCGAAACTGTGTGTTTTTCGAAGATCCAAGGCGCCCCGAAAGCAATACCAAGCGAATCTTTGGCTTCTTTTTCTAAATTTTTATCTTTGTTTATATCTTCGGAGTCGTAATATTTAATTTTATTTTTTTTCAAAAAAGCACGAAGAGTAAAATTTTTACCAGGCACTATTTCGTCCAAATGGCGCTTGGAACCAAAAACAACCACCCCAAAAAACTTTTGTTTTTTGAGATGATCAACAAAATCAAACAAGATTCTGCTTCCACCAAATAAAACTAATTTATTTAATTTGTTAAATTTCATTATTTTATTTAACAACGAATTGGAATGCCGGAATTATTAATAAATAATTTTACTTGCGGAATATTGGAATCTGAAAAATGAAACACAGAAGAAGCCGCAACAGCTGAAGCATGTCCCTCGCGAATCACATCCACAAAATGCGCCCTATTTCCCGCCCCGCCGTTTGCGATAACGGGAATGGAAACCGCATCCGCAACGGAACGAACAAGATTAATATCGTAGCCTTTCATTGTTCCCTCGCGGTCAATTGAGGTTAACAATATCTCTCCGGCGCCAAACTTTGCAACTTCTTTTGCCCATTCCACGACATCGCGATTTGTTTTTGTTTTTCCTCCATGAGTGCAAACAACATATTTGCCATGTTCAACTTCCAACGCGTCAATTGAAACAATAATACACTGTCTACCAAAAATATCCGCGGCCTCACGAATAAAATTTGGATTTTCCACTGCCACGGTATTTATTGAAACCTTATCAGCGCCAGCGCGCAAAATCTCGCGGATATCTTCTGTTGTTTTTATTCCACCTCCCGCGGTAAGCGGCACAAAACAATGTTCCGCCACTTTTTTAAGTGTATCTAACAAAAAAGACCTGCCAGAATTTGTGGCGTTTACATCAAGAAACACCAACTCATCAGCGTCTTGTGAATTGTAAATTTTGGCGGTTGTTACTGGCCACCCAACATCACGCTCTCCACCAGCGCCAAACTGTATGGGTTTGACCATGCGTTCATTTTTCAAAAGTAAAATTGGTATCAATCTTGCTTTAAGCATAAAATTAAGGATTTTGTTCCCATAAATGCATATCCCACAATGGTTCTTCTTTTTCTTCTTTTGAAAAATCATGACGATATGGTGGAATCGCTTGGGTGGTTGCGATTGCGCGCCACTCATCTTCGTTGATACTAAGTATTTTTAACAAATAATCTAAACTTGCCGGGCGTTTGCCTTCGTACTTCTCAATTAATTTTTTCGCATCATCGCGCGTCATTCGTCCGTTTATAATATCAACACTTGAAAGATGTGTGGCGCGCGCGTAACCGCGTTTTATAAATTTTATATAGTCTCTCGCGCCTTGAAGCTGGTATTCAATTTTGTCATATGGATATTCTTTTGGACGACCCTCAACATCGTCATTTTGCCATCCAAGTTCA
>DATDXD010000011.1:0-32504 GCA_036517275.1 Minisyncoccota bacterium | reverse complement strand
CAAAAAACTTCGGCGAAACTTGTTTCGCCTAAGCCCATGGAGGCTTTGCCGTGGTGGGGTGATCCGACTTACCCCATCATCCACGAGTCAAAACCAATGGACGTGCTACAGGTTTTGGCTTTCGGACTGCGCCCGGCGGTTCTTGCCGAGGAGTGGGTGACACTGAACTGGTACTCCAAAGAGAACCGGTTCAAGTTGGAAACTCTTCCGGTGGGGACGATTGTGCTGGTGGACCAATTTGGTCGCGTGCAGTATAAGTATGACTGCAGTAACCGACTGATTCAGCCGACCGGCGGGTTGCAAAATTGGCCGAGGACCACGACGGTCCTTCCGACCACCGGTCCAACGACCGAGTTGCCGACGAGTTTTCTCCGGCAAGCCGACCGATGGATTGGCCGAATATTCAGACGAATATTCGGAGTACTAGAATAAGTTTTTAAAAAGGTTCCCGAAACTTCGGGGCCTTTTTGTTTTTGTAAATTTTATGATAAAGTCAATTGTATGAAAGTCTCTGAAGAAAAAGTAAAAGAGATACTTGAACGAGGAGTGGAAGAGGTGATTGAAAAAAGTCATTTAGAAAGTGTGCTTGGTTCAGGAAAAAAACTTGTTGTTAAATTTGGTATTGACCCAACATCGCCAGATTTGCATTTGGGGCATATGGTGCCATTGCGCAAATTAAAACAGTTTCAAAGCGCGGGACACACTATAGCATTGATAATCGGAGATTTTACGGCAACCATTGGAGATCCTTCGGGAAGAAGCGAAGAAAGAAAACCACTCTCTTTGGAAGAAGTCAAAAAAAATCTTAAAAAATATCTAGGTCTTGCCAATAAGATTTTAAATATTAAAAAATGCAAAATTTTCTACAATAGCTCGTGGTTTAAAAAAGCTGGAATGGAAAAAGTTATTGAACTTTCTCGTGCGAGTTCACTGCAGCAGACCTTGCGTCGGGCTGACTTCCAGGAACGCATGAAATTAGGAAACGATATTTCTATGCTTGAGTTGTGGTATCCGTTATTTCAAGGATACGATTCTGTTATGGTAAAAGCGGATGTTGAAATTGGGGGGACCGACCAAAAATTTAATCTTTTGATGGGTCGCCGCGTTCAGCGCCATTTTGGAAAACCGGAACAAGACATAATGACCCTCCCACTTATTGAAGGAACAGACGGGACAAAAAAAATGAGCAAAAGCGCCGGCAATTATATTGCGCTGGATGAAAGTTCAGAAAATATTTATTCAAAAATTATATCTATACCGGATGAGCTGGTAAAAAAATATTTTTTTCTACTTACGGATATTAATGAAAAAGACAAAATATTTTCCAATCCGGTTTTTGAACAAAAAAAGAGACTTGCTAAAGAAATTATTTCCTTTCTTCATTCGTCACAAAAAGCGTTGAGTGCTGGCGATTTACAAATAGTTACCGCAAAAAATGGAGAACAATGGATAGATTTTTTAACGCGCAACAAATTTGTTAAATCAAACTCGGAAGCAAAAAGATTGGTGGAAGGCGGAGGAGTTGATTTTTGCGGGATTAAAATACAAAATCACAAAGATATAATTTCAAAAAATGGAGATGCGAAAATTGGAAAACACAAATCAATAACTATAAAAATAAAATAACCCCTCCGACCCGGGTCGGAGGGGTTATTTTATTGCATATCTTCTTCGTCTTCTAAATCCTCTTCAATGCTCCAGTCTTCAGCGTCTTCACCCTCTTTCTTTTTTGGTGTAGCACCCTCTTCTAACAAATCATCATCCTCGTTTTCTAATTTTTTGATTTCATCAAAATCAAACATGTTTTTGTTCGATTTATATAAGTATTTTCGACCAATAATCGCAAGAATATACAAGTTTATTTAAGTAGGCAAATTGTGGTGTGGATAACCTATGGAAAACTTCTGTAAAAAGCAGCCGTAATAGCTATTGCCAAAGCGTCTGTTTCATCGTCCAATAGTGTTTTTTGAGGTAGTTTTATGCTTAGTTTTAACATTCTTGCCACATCTTCTTTGCTTGCTTTGCCATATCCACAGACAGCCGTTTTTACTTGAAGCGGAGTAAATTCCACTATTGGCAGAGAGTGTTTTTGAGCAGTAGCCAAAATTACACCCCTTGTCTCGCTTATGCTTAAAGCGGTTTTTACGTTTTTTGAGAAAAACAACTTTTCTGTGCTCATCATGTTGGGCTTTTCTTTTTTTATCAAATCATCTAAAAAGCACTGTATTTCAAAAAGCCTTTCGCTTTGCTTTTGTGTTTTGAGAGTTTTTTTCACCCCAGAATCAATTCTTTCAATTTCACCACCATTTTTTTTAATAATTCCCCAACCCAGCCGTTCTATTCCCGGATCAATTCCGAGTATTATTTTTTCATTGGATGTTTGAGTAAACATTTTCAACGTCGTCTTGATTATCCAGCGCTTCCAATAAAGATTCAAATTTTTTGTTGTCTTCTTCCGAAAGTTCCATTGGAAAGTTGGGGACAAAGTCCTTGTCTTTTTTTGTAAATGCCCACATTGCGGATCCTTGTTCGCCGAGTTTTGCTTCGTGTTCCACAAGTAAATGTTTTATTTCATTTGTGGTGCGGTTGGAGTTGTCTGTAACGGCTGTAATTACCAATGCCGACCCGCCGGGTCCGTACGCTTCATAAACAACTTCTTTTAGTTCCGCTGCATTTTTTTCGGAAGCTCTTTTTATCGCGCGTTCAATATTTTCATTGGGCATGTTTTGCGCTCGCGCCTCGTCAACCACAGCGGCAAGTTTGTAGTTTACTTTTGTGTCTGGTCCTAATTCTTTCGCGGCAATAGTGATTATTTTGGCGAGCTTTGAAAAAATTTTGCCTTTTTTGGCGTCTGTTGCCGCTTTTCTATGTTTAATTTGCGCCCATTTACTATGGCCCGACATAATCCCTTTTTGTTATTTGGTCCATAATAGTTTTTTTGATTTCGTATATATTTGGCACATCTTTTATAGTAAACGATCTTTCACCAGCTGTTTGTATTCGTAAATTCCCGTATTTTAAAAATGTTGCCAGCATGTGCGGCACCTCTACGGTGATATCTTGCACCTTATCAACACTAAATTCAGATGTTTCTCTGCGGAACAATCCATGTTGTTCCACATCAATAACTCTTTCTGTTGTAATAATCCAAAGGTCCAAATAATGATCCATCCAAAAAAGAAACGCAACAAGAATTATAATCATCAAATAATTAATAGCGAAAAATTTTATATAAATAATCGTTTCGGAATTTATTCCGTTAGCATTTGAAATAAATCCCAAAAAAACCGCCGGCGCCATAAGCAAAATAGCAACAATAATAATTTTAGAAAAAAACGCGATCCAGTGTTTGTGTACCACCATTAAAATTTTTTCGTTTGGATACAATGTTATCATCTTTTTAAAAAGGCAAGTTAAAAAGTAATATAAAAGAAAAAATGTTGAATATTATTGCCACAAATACAAATCCTCTGACAACCCATTTTGAATAGTCCATTGGCAAAATATATTCTTTTAAATGCCACAAAATTGAATACACAAAAAACCAGTATATCGCCAAAAATACTACATAAATTCCAAACGCAAGCCCGAATGTCATGTTTTTAGATTAACACATTATATCAATTTCTGCTGTTCGGTTTTTGGAGGTTTAACACCCAGATGTTCGTACGCGCGCGCGGTGGCGCAACGGCCGCGAGGGGTGCGCTCCAAAAATCCCAACTGCATTAAATATGGTTCGGAAATTTCTTCTATTGTATCTTCCTCCTCGCGTACGGATGCCGCAATGGTGGTAAGCCCAACTGGTCCGCCGTTAAATTTATTTATAACCGTATCCAAAACTTTTCTATCCAGCGAATCTAATCCCTTGTCGTCAATTTCCATAAGTTCAAGAGCTTTTTGCGCTAAATCTTTTGTTATTATTCCTTTACCGTGTACTTCCGCGTAGTCCCGCGCGCGCTTTAAAAATCTGTTCGCTGTTCTTGGTGTAAAACGGGAACGCTCCGCGATCAATGGAACCGCGTCTTTTTCTATTAGAACCCCCAAAATTTTTGCTGACCGCGAGATTATTTTTTCTATATCTTCTTTTTTGTAAAAGTCTAGCCGGAAAGTTCCTCCGGAAAATCTTGAACGAAGCGGGGAGGAAAGAAGCGCGATTCTGGTAGTAGCCGCTATTATTGAAAAAGGCGGAAGCTCAAGTTGTATGGCGCGCGCGGAAGGACCCTTTCCTATTATTATATCCAGTGAACGATTTTCCATTGCCGGATACAAAATTTCTTCAATTAATTTGTTTAGGCGGTGCGCCTCGTCTATGAATAAAATGTCTCCAGGCGAAAGGTTGGTTAAAATTGAAGCAAGGTCGCCAACTTTTTCTATGGCGGGACCCGAAGTTACTCGGATTTGCGTGTTTATTTCTTTTGCAATAAGATGTGCAAGAGTGGTTTTACCCAAACCAGCGGGACCGTAAAACAAAACATGCTCTACCGGCTCTTTGCGCCTCTTTGCCGCCTCTATTAATATCTTAAGATTATTCTTTATGGTCTCCTGCCCAATATATTCAGAAAACACGTTTGGACGCAAAGCCAAATCAAGTGATTTGTCCTCCTCTCTCTTTTTTGGCGCGGTACTTGACATTTTGTTTTTACTTTGTTATACTACTAAATAGTTCTGGTGATTAGTCTCCAGGCAATTTTTCTCCGATTTATCGGAGAAAAGCTGATTTTTTCTTAAACCTAAGGACAAACCGGTTATTCCCTTCGGGGAAATTTACTGGTTTGTTCCTCGGAAAAAATCTAAGCTCTATCTACCCATGGAAGAGCAATTGCCCGGAGGCTAATCCTCGGAAACAACTCTATTTAATTCTTCAAAGGACGTAATCCCTTCTACTACTTTTAATAATCCGTCTTGAAAAATCGTAACCATTCCTTGGTGTTGCGCGGCTTCTTTTATATCCGCTTCCGGAGGATTTTTTAAAATTAGTCTTTCTATTTCATCATTGATCAAAAACGCTTCAAAAATTCCGGTTCTTCCTTTGTAACCCGTAAAGTTGCATTTTTCGCATCCGTTTGCTTTGTATATTTTTATTTTTTTTGAAATTTTATCCGAAAGATTCTCTTTTATTATTTTTTCTTCTTCAGGAGATGGATCCACCTCTTTTTTACAAAACTCGCACAATTTTCGTATTAAGCGCTGGGCTATGGTTATGTTTATGGCGGGAGCTATTATGTTTGGTTTTACCCCCAAATCTATAAGGCGGGGTATAGTGCCCGCGGCATTATTTGTGTGAAGTGTGGAAAAAACTAGGTGTCCTGTTAGTGCCGCGCGCATCGCGGTTGAAGCAGTTTCTAGGTCTCTAATTTCTCCAATCAATATGGCGTCCGGATCTTGGCGCAAAATAGACTGTAATCCATTCGCAAAGTCGTAGCCTTTGTCGGGTTCTATTTGAGTTTGGGTAATTCCAGAAAGGTGATATTCAATAGGGTCTTCTATTGTTATTACTTTAATTTCCGAAGACGCAATTTTTTTTAAAAAAGCATAAAGCGTTGTTGTTTTTCCGCTTCCTGTGGGGCCGGTTGTAATAATCATTCCATTTGGTTTTTTGAGTTCTTGTTCCACCATATTAAGGACTTCTTTTTGCATTCCCAGATTTTCTGTTTTCATTTCTATGGTTTGAGGAAGCAAAACACGAAGCACCATGGATTCTCCGTGTGGTCCTGGAAGTATGGATGTCCTTGCTTCTATGTCCTCTTTTGTTTTTTGTATTCTTATTGTAAATCTTCCATCCTGCGGTTTATCGTGTATGTTTAATTTTACTTCGGACAAAAGTTTTATTCTGGAATTAATGAGTTTATAAAGTTCTAGCGGAATATTTCCAAGGTCATGTAAAACACCATCCAAACGGAGCCGTATTTTGGCGCCTGTTTCAGATGGTTCTATATGAATATCGGAAGCTTCTATTCCTACCGCGGAGGAGAGTAAAATTTCTATGGCAAAGGTCGCGTTTTTTTCCTCCTTTTCTATTTTTTTGTAAATATCCTTTAAGTTAAGTGTTTCTATTGATTTTATTTCAACTATTCCCGGTTTTATTTCTTCAAAGGGTGGAATTTCTTTGTATTTCAGAAAAACCTTGTTTAATCCGGATTTTGAAGATAAATAAGTTTTTGACTCATAGCCTTGGGTTTTCAGGTTTTCTAAAATTTTTTTTACTCCTTTTGTGTTGGGGTCGGCAATTGCTACTTGGATTTTTTTACCCACACTTTGGATTATTGCAATAAAATTTTCTCTCGCGTCTTTTTCCGAGATTATTTTAAGCGCGTCAAGTTCGGTTGTTGTTTTTTCCAAATCAAGATAGGGTAGGCCGTATTTTTGAGAAAGAATTTTTGCAAGCTCTTCCTCCTCTTTTTTTTGCAGTTCTTTTATAAGTTCACTCATAGATTTATTGTAGCACTTTTTTTATTTCCGAACGTATCTTGGTTTCCGCTTCGGAAAAATTTTTAAATCCCTCCGCGAAAAAATACGAAGATGAAAGTGCCGAGTTCATTTGAGTAGCTAGACTTTTAAGTTTTAGGTTGTTTTCTCCCCCAACGATTGCTTTTATGTTTTCTTTTCCATCGTTCCACAAAATAGCCAAAAAGTTTTCTCCTCGGCGGAGTTTTTTTATTTCTTTAAATAAAGGCAAAATCGCGCTTTCATTTTGATTTGTTTTTGCGAAATCCTCCGGGGTTATAAATGTCCAAATAGTGCCCAAGTCTTTTTCTATCTCGCTACGCTGAAGCACTCTGCCCAAAAGCTTCCAAAACCATTTTGTTTTTAATGCTTCTTTGGATGCCGCAATTTTTGAAACATCTGGATTTATTTCCAAAATTTCTTTTTTTGCCAAAATTCTCTCCCGAGAAAATTCACTACCACTGTCTAATAGTATCCAAAGAGCTTCTTTCATATTTTTTAGAAGATCTTTTTCTAGTGCGGATATTATTTCAAAAATTTTTATGGAAATATCTTTGTCCTTGGAGGTTATTTTTATTACTTCTTTGTGTGGGGTATCGGCGAGGATTTTTTCTAGCTGTTTTTCTTCCGGATCCACCAAAAGTAAAAGATCCGCGGGAATTTTTTCTTTTTCTACTGATATTTTTTTTGAATCAAAATTTTCCGGGCTAGTGAGTATTATTTTTAAAATTGTTCCCTCCTTTTCATATTTTAGTTCAGAGATCGGTATTTGTGCCGTATCTATTTTTATTAGGGTTTGCTCAAGCGCTTCTGATTTTTTGTGTTTTTCTCCAAAAAGAACCGAAAGAAAATTTTGCGTGGACTCGTCCAATGTTCCGCATTCCACGCTTGATTGTTTTTCAAGACTTAAAAACGCCGAATGAAGTATGTGCGAAGCAAGAATTTTTGTGATATCCGTAGTATTTCCTGTTCTTATGGCGATCGTTTTTCCAGAGTTCAGGGTTTCTTTAAATTTGGCGAGTGCCTCGTTCATGTATCCATTCGTAGCATACGCTTGCGCAAAAACGGAAGTGTGGATAAGTTTGTATTATGAAGATTGTTTCAAAAAGCGCTAAAGAGACCAAAAATTTTGCCAAAAAACTTGCAAAAGAGGCTTTAAAAATCCACGGCACGGTGGTTATAAGTTTGGAGGGGGATTTGGGCGCAGGAAAAACAACTTTTACTCAAGGTTTTGCGGAGGGGTTGGGTATAAAAGAAAAAATCCAAAGTCCGACTTTTGTAATTTTAAAAATTTACGATATTCCCAAAAGCAAAAAAAACCTAATTCACGTTGACGCTTATCGCCTGCAAACAAAAGACTTCAAAGTTTTGGGCTGGAAAGAATTTATAAAAAACCCGCAAAACATAATTTTGGTGGAGTGGGGAAATAAAATAAAAAATATTTTACCCAAAAATACAATTCGTATAATTTTCAAACACGATACAAAAAATTCACGAAAGATTACAATAAAAGAATGAAAACACTTTTACTTATTGACTCCCACGCTCTGATTCATCGTGCTTATCACGCATTACCGCCGTTTACTTCGCCAAAAGGGGAGCCAACGGGGGCGCTTTACGGATTTTCCACAATGATGCTTCGCGCGTTGAATGATTTTAAACCAGACTATGTTGTGGCGGCTTTTGATTTGCCCGGAAAAACTTTTCGTCACGAGGCGTACGAAGAATATAAAGCCAAGCGTCCCTCAATTGAAGACGCTTTAATTTCCCAATTAAAAAAACTTCCGGAACTGGCAGAAGCTTTTGGTGTTTACTGTTTGAACTCTCCGGGGTTTGAAGCGGATGATGTTTTGGGTGCAATTGTTGAAAAAATAAAAAAAGAAAAAGATCTAAAAGTTATTATTGTTTCTGGGGATATGGATATTTTGCAGTTGGTGGAGGACGACAAGATTGTTGTTTATACAATGAAGAAGGGGGTGAATGACACAGTGACTTATAATGAAAATAAAGTTTTTGAGCGTTATGGGTTTGACCCCAAACTTATTCCTGATTTCAAGGGACTAAAGGGTGACCCGTCAGATAATATAGTAGGCGTGCGGGGGATTGGCGAAAAAACAGCGACTGACTTGATAAAAAAATTTGGGACACTAGAAAATTTATACAAAAATTTAAAAGGACCGACCAAAGCCAAGATTTTGGTCTCTAAGGAAATAAAAGACAGAACCATTAATTTACTCTTAGAACACGAAGAAGACGCGTTTTTTTCTAAGACCCTTGCGACCATAAGAAAAGACGCGCCGGTAGATTTTAGTTTGGAGAAAGCAAAATTTAGTTTAAAAAAAGAAAAGCTAACAGAAATGTTTTTGGAGTTGGGGTTTAATTCGTTGGTGAAAAGATTGGGTGATGATTCGCCAACGGTACTGAATAGTAATGTTTCGTCTGGCGCTAACCCAACCTCAATACTTCCAATATTTTCTACCAACACACTTTCCTTTGTCCTTGTCCGCGACGGAAAAATTTTCGGCAACCCCGACTTTAACAAAAAAATAATTTCAAACGATATAAAAAACTTAATTAAACTTTCCGGCAATCCGCCAGCTGGCGGACCAAAAGATTTTTTTGATTTAACTATTGCCAATTGGGCGGCAGATAGCGAAAAAAGAACCATTGATTTGCCGAAAAACCCAGAAGAAGCACTGGCGCTTTTGCCCGATTTTTACCAAAAAATTCTAAAAAAAATAAAAGAAAAAAACGTTGAAAGAATTGTTTACGAAATTGAATTTCCATTGATTCCAATTCTTGCGGAAATGGAAAAAAACGGTATTGGGCTTGATGAAAAATTTTTAACCAAATTTAAAAAAGAAATTTCAGGCAAAATCGGCAAAATAGAAGAAAAAATACAAAAAACCACCGGAGAAAATTTTAATATCAATTCACCAGCCCAAGTTGGAGAAATTCTTGCGAAACTTGGCATTGCGGGACGGGCGCGCACTGCGACTGGAAAAATTTCTACCAAAGAGTCCGAACTTTTTAAACTTAAAGACAAACATCCGGTAATTAACTTTCTTTTAGAGCATAGAGAGATTTCAAAACTTTTCAGCACATATGTTAATCCTCTTTTAGAACTTGCGCGCGCGCAAGGAAAAGCGCATACAACTTTTAATCAAACAGGAACAGTAACCGGCCGACTTTCTTCTGATTCGCCGAATTTACAAAACATTCCCATAAGAAGCGAACTTGGAAGTAAAATAAGGAATGCGTTTGTTTCTTCTCCTGGGTTTTCTTTTTTATCTTTTGACTATTCGCAAATTGAACTTAAAATTTTGGCGGTATTATCCGGAGACGAAAAAATGATAAACGCGTTTAAAAAAGGAATGGATGTTCACGCGATGGTGGCTTCGGAAATAAATAATGTTTCTCGCGATAAAATAACTACTGCTATGCGGTCACACGCTAAAACAATAAATTTTGGAATTGTTTTTGGTATGGGTGTTCGCAAGCTTGCCCAAAGTACAGGAATGTCGCAACAAGACGCGCAAAAATTTTACGACGAATACTTTAAAGATTTTCCCAAAGTAAAATTATATATAGAAAAGGTTAAAAAAGAAGCCAAAGAGTTGGGGTTTGTTTCCACGCTTTTTGGAAGAAAGAGATTTTTTGATTTGGAAAAAACAAAGTACGATAGGTTTTTGCAGTCAGAAATGGAAAGAATGGCTTTTAATGCCGTAATCCAAGGAAGCGACTCCGACATTGTAAAAAAGGCTATGGCGGAAATTCATCAAAAAATGGACAGCGCCAATGTTCGTCCAATTTTGCAAATTCACGACGAATTGCTCTACGAAGTGCGCGATGATATATTTAAAGTATCTGCTCCCAAGATGAAGGAGATTATGGAAAATGTGGTGAAATTTCCAATACCGCTTAGTGTGGAGGTTAAATCCGGAAAAAATTGGGGAAACCTAAAACATTTAAATATTTAAAAATTTAAAACATAAAATGCTCAAAAAAAGATTTTTTTTGCTTATCGCCGGTTTTGCCTTTTTGTTGGTTATTTTTAACTTTTCTTTGATTTCAGCTTCTTTGGAAAACGCTTCTAAAATACGGCTCCTTAGTCTTTCAATGGTTTTTTCTATTTTTGAGATTTCCATTTCCATATTTGTTTTTTGGTTATTTTTTAAATCCGCCTCTAGTTTTTCAAAAAAAGAACAACAATATTTTTTGGTTTTAAATAGTATTGAAAATGGAATAGTTGTTTACAATTCTTTTAACGAAGTATTGTTTTTGAATCCAAAAGCAGAGGAAATTTTGGAAATAAAGTTTAAAGATATTGTTGGTATTCGTTTGTCTAAAGAATCTTCTCTCCGAAACCACAAACTTGAAAAAATAACAGAACTTTTGGTTTTTTCAAAATTATCAGGAAAAGAAAACTTTGAAGTTGAAAACAAAGAGGTTTCAGACGGTAATCAAAGATTTTTCATAAAAACTTTTAGAAAAATTACAGGAACTCCAAAATCTGAAAATAATATGGAATTTGTTACAACCGCCGCGCATCAGTTGCGCACTCCGCTTTCTGGAGTAAAATGGGTTTTAAAAATGCTTTTAGAAAACCCAGGATTTAATCAAGATCAAATTTCTCTTTTAAAAAAGGGACAAGATACAAATGAAAAGGTTATAAAAATTGTTAACGATCTTTTGGATGCGGCAAAAATAGAAAGCGGAAAACTTTCTTACGATTTCAAGCCCGTAAACCCAGTTTCATTTATTGAATCTTTGGTTGTCGAATTTTCCGTGTTTGCCAATGAAAAATCTATTCGTTTAAATTTTGAAAAAGGAACAGAAACAATACCAAACATGAAAGCAGATGCAGATAGATTAAAAATGGTTACCAACAACTTAATAGATAACGCCATAAAATACACACCCCAAAATGGAGAAGTTAAATTGTCCATTGCTCGTAAAAATAATTTTGTTGAAATTTCTGTCGCAGATACAGGAATCGGAATTCCCCAAGAAGAAAGAGGAAAAGTTTTTTCAAAATTTTTTAGAGCCGGAAACGCTGTCAAAATTGATTCGACTGGAGCGGGGCTCGGGCTATTTATTGCTTCTCGAATAGTTTCGGACCATGGGGGACAATTAAGGTTTGGTCCAAATTCTCCACAAGGTTCAGTTTTTTCTTTTTCAATTCCATTAAGCGAAAATTATTTAAAATAAAAACATGCTCTATTTTTTGTTTGGAGAAAACTCTTTTGAGGCGCTCAAAAAAATTCAAGAAGTTAAAAAGGCATTTTTTTCCGCCAAAGGCGGATCCATTTTAGGCGGAAAAAAAAATCCAAACTTTTTGTTTGAAGAGATTGATGGAGAAAACGAGGGCGCCTATCAAGATTTTGTAAAACTTGTGGAAGAACAAAGTTTGTTTAATCCAAAACGACTTATGGTTTTTAAAAATATTGTTTCCATAATTCCAAATCCAAAAAAGTTTTTTTTGACGCATATTAATTTTTTGAGGGACTCCAAAGATATTTTTTTGTTTTGGGAACGAGACATGACGAAAGAAGATAAAGTTTTTGAGTTTTTTTATAAAAATGCCACAAAAACACAAGAAGTAAAAGCGGAAAAAATTCTTCCAACTCCAAAAGATAATTCAGTTTTTCGTTTTGTGGACAGAATTTTTGCTTCGTCCGGCGCGGAGGCACTTTTACATTTAGAAAATGCCACATCTTACGGCGTTGACGGAAAAAGTTTAACCAACATTATTTTTTGGAAAACAAAAAAGGCGCCCAAAAAAGATAAGAATATTTTGAATATTGCTCATCAAGCGATTCTTACAGATTTAAATTTAAAAATGGATAAAAAAAACGAAAAAGAACATCTTTCGCGTCTTGCGATTAGAGTAGCTTTGAAAGCTTAGATTTTATCCTTGCGGATTTGTTTTTGTGTATAACTTTAACTTTTGCCGTTTTGTCAGCAATTTTAAAAGCATAAGAAATCGCTTCTTTCGTTTTTTGGGCTTCGGCTTTTTTAACAGCGTCTTTGAGTTTTTGTTTCCAAGCTCTGTTTCTTGTGGTTCTTCTTTTTGTTTGTCGAAGCGCTTTTTGCGCTGATTTAGTGATAGGCATTTTTGGATATTAGCAAATTATAATTTTTTTATCAAGTCTCGGAGTTCCGCGGCTTTTTCAAAATTGAGTTCTTTGGCGGCTTTGTGCATTTCTTTTTCCATTTCTTTTTTGGTTAATTTTTGTGCAAAATTTCGTAATTCTTTTGTTTCCTTTTCATTTTCTTCGTAACCAGAAAAAATATTTTCACTGATTTCTTTATTGAGTGGTTGTGGGGTAATACCATGTTTTTTGTTGAATTCTTTTTGAATTTTTCTTCTGCGCTCCGTTTCGTTTATCGCGAATTTCATTGATTTTGTTGTTGTGTCCGCATACATAAGTACTGTTCCTTGCGTGTGTCTTGCTGTTCGACCAATTGTCTGAATCAATGTTTGCGCGTTGCGCAAAAAACCTTCCTTATCCGCATCTAATATTATAACCAGTGATACTTCAGGCAAATCCAAACCTTCGCGCAAGAGATTTATACCCACAATTACATCGTAATTTCCTTTTCGTAAATCGTTTAAAATTTTTGGCCGTTCCAAAGTTTTTATGTCTGAATGCAAGTACTCCGCTTTTATTTTTTTTTCTTTTAAATAATCCGCCAAGTCTTCCGCCATTCTTTTTGTGAGAGTTGTAACAATTACACGTTCATTTTTCGCGATTCTTTTTTCTATCTCCAAAAGAACGTTTTTCATTTGATTATTTGTTGTCCTTACTTCAATCAAGGGATCCAAAAGTCCTGTAGGTCTTATTATTTGTTCAATGATATTTTTATTACTCAAATCAAGTTCGTATTCAGCTGGAGTTGCTGACACGTAAACGACTTGACCGACTTTTTTATCAAATTCCGGAAATTTAAGCGGGCGGTTGTCTATGGCGCTAGGAAGGCGGAAGCCGTGCTCCACAAGAGTTTGTTTTCTTGCGCGGTCGCCTGCGTACATTCCGCGAATTTGTGGCACAGACATGTGTGATTCGTCTATGAAAATTACTGTGTCTTTTGGAACAAAATCCAAAAGGGTGGACGGTGGCTCCCCCTCGTTTCTAAAAGAAAGATGCCGCGAATAATTTTCAATTCCGTGCGTGTATCCAGTTTCGCGGATCATTTTTAAATCAAACTCTGTTTTTTTCTTTATTCTTTCTGCTTCAAATAATTTACCTTCCTTTTTGAATTTAGAAATTTTTTCTTTAAGTTCAGTTTCAATATTTGAAAGCGCGAGTTTTAGTTTTTCCTGTGGGGTTACAAAGTGTTTTGCTGGAAAAATAATAAAAGTTTTTAAACTTTGTTCTTCGGTTTCATTGTATATTGTTTCAATTTTGTTCCCGTTCCATTCTATGCGCAAAGACGCGTCGCCGGATGGAACAATAAGTTTTATTGTTTCCCCTTTAACCTTAAAAAGTCCAGGTCGTTCTTCGTAATCGTTTCTTTCGTAGCGGAGTTCAGCGAGTTTTCGTAAAAAATTTCTTTGTGAAATATTTTCATCATCTTTTATCAAAAACGATGCTTTACGATATTCTTCTGGGTCCCCAATTCCATAAATACAAGAAACAGAAGCCACCACCACAAAGTCGTTGCGTGAAAGAACCGACGCGGTGGTTGCGTGGCGCATTGTGTCTATAAACTCATTTATTCGCGCATCCTTTTCTATATATGTATCTGTTTGTGGTATGTATGCCTCTGGTTGATAATAATCGTAATAAGAAACAAAGTAATGAACAGAGTTTTTAGGAAAAAATGTTTTAAATTCTTGGTAAAGCTGGGCGGCAAGGGTTTTGTTGTGTGAAATAACCAAAGCGGGGCGTCCCAAATTGGCGATAACATTTGCCATGGTAAACGTTTTGCCGGAACCAGTAACCCCCAAAAGCGTTTGATGCCGATTACCGGATTTTAACAACTTGGTTAATTCTTCAATCGCCTTTGGCTGATCTCCGGCAGGTTTGTATTTAGACTGAAGTTTGAATGTTGACATAGATAACTATTTTTTATAACACAAAATTCTAATTTCATAAAGAGGAAGAAAGGTTCTATAATTTGTTTATGATAGCTTCAATTGAGGGAAAAATTTCAATAAAAGAAACAAGGTTTGCGGTGGTTGATGTTGGTGGAATTGGGTATAAAGTTTTTTTGCCGGTTATTGCGATGGCAAAAATTAAAGCCGGAGATATTGCTAAATTTTGGACACATCTTCATGTGCGCGATGACGCGATGGAACTTTACGGATTTTTAGAAAAAGAAGAACTTTCTTTTTTTGAAAATTTAATTTCTATTTCAGGTATTGGTCCAAAGTCCGCTTTGGGAGTTATTTCTTTAGCGCCCGTGGCGTTGCTTCGCCGAGCAATTTCTTCGGGAGACACCTCGTATCTTACAAAAGTTTCCGGCATTGGCAGAAAAATAGCCGAGAAAATTATTTTGGAACTTAAAGATAAATTCACCGGAGAAATAGAAATACCCGGAAGTGCCACCGAACACGATTCGGATATTTTGGACGCGCTTTTATCTTTGGGATACACACAAAAAGAAGCGAGAGAGATGGTGCAGAAAATTTCATCAAACATACAGGGTCGCGAAGCACGGTTAAAGGAGGCGTTGAAAAAATAAATGGAAAAAATTTTAAGATTTATAGAAAAATTAACACCAAAACCTATTTATCGTTTTCTTCAACCATTTTATCATCAAACTTTGGCGTACACGGCGGCTTTTTTGTATGGTTTTCCTTCAAGAAAATTGAAAGTAATAGGGGTTACTGGAACAAATGGAAAATCAACCGTTGTTCATATGATAACTTCTATTCTTGAAGAAGTTGGAGAAAAAGTTGTGTCTGTTTCTTCGTTGAGATTGAAGGTTGGAAAGAATGAAATTAAAGATGCGCTAAAAAGAACTATGCCTGGGCGCTTTGTAATTCAAAAATTGCTTCGTCGTGGTGTTGATGGGGGATGTAAATACGCGGTAGTGGAAGTTACTTCCCAAGGAATCGAACAGTTTAGGCACAAAGGAATAAATTTTTTAATGGCTGTTTTAACAAATGTTACTCCGGAACATATTGAATCGCATGGTACGTTTCAAAAATATCGCGAAGCCAAGACAAAACTTTTTTATAAGACAAAGATTCACGTGTTAAACGGCGATGATAAAGAAAATTTAAATCATTTTTCTGATATTTCATCGCAAAAAAGAATTATTTATTCAAAAAATGATTTACCAAAAGATTTGAACTTAAAATTATTGGGAGAATTCAATAAAGAAAACGCAGCCGCCGCTTTTGCTGTTGCGAGAGAACTTGGGATTTCGGAAGAAAAAATAAAATCCGCTCTGGAAAAAATAGAATCTATTCCGGGCAGATTGGAGTTTGTTCAAAAAAAACCTTTTGCGGTGGTGGTGGATTACGCGCATACACCAGACGCATTACGCAAAGTTTATCAAACTCTCTCCCCTCGTCTTATTTGCGTTTTTGGAGCCGCAGGCGGAGGAAGAGACAAATGGAAACGGCCAGAGATGGGTAAAATCGCATCAGAATTTTGTGATGAAATTATTTTAACCAATGAGGATCCATATGACGAAAATCCAGAGTCTATTTTAAAAGATATTGAAAAAGGAATTAACCCTTGTCCCGGTCTCAAAAAAATTCTAGATAGAAGACAAGCCATCAATAAAGCCTTAAAATCAGCATCATCCGGCGACACTGTAATTATCACCGGTAAAGGCGCCGAGCAGTGGATAATGGGTCCAAACAGTCAAAAAATACCATGGGACGACAGAAATGTTGTCAAAGAAGAGCTATCAAAGCTATAATATTATTATGAAAAACTTAAACAAATATTTTTGGTGCGCGGCAGTAACAACCTTGGTTATTGCTTCTTTATTTTTATTGGTCAAAATAAAAACAGAACTTAAGGGATATGGCAGAAATTTTCCCGCTTCAACCATTACTGTTTCTGGAGAAGGAAAAGTATTTATTAAGCCGGATATTGCCAAAATTAGCGTTGGGGTTACAAAAAACAACATTGATTTTGTAAAGGCTCAAAAAGAGGCAAGTGAAATTATAAACAAAACAATCAAATTTCTAAAATTAAAAGGAGTGGAAGAAAAAGATATTAAAACAACTAGTTATAACATTTTTCCACAATACGATTATGTGAGGGGTGAACAAAAATTTAAGGGCTACGAAGTTTCTCAAAATCTTGAAATAAAAATTCGCGATTTGGACAAAGTTGGAGAAATACTTTCTGGTGTTGCGCAATCCGGAGCCAATATGGTCGGTTCTTTAAGGTTTGAAGTTGATGACATGGATAAAACCAAAGAAGAAGCGCGCAAAGAAGCTATAAATAAAGCAAAAGAAAAAGCAAAAACATTGTCTAAACAACTTGGTATTCGCTTCAAAAAAATTGTTTCTTTCTATGAATCTGACGGCGGATTTCCGGGTCCGGTTTATTTTTCCGAAGCCGCGTTTGGTAAGGGTGGGGATTTTTCCGTCCCAACACCATCGGTTCCAACCGGAGAAAACGAAATAAAAATTAATGTTTCTATAACGTATGAAATACGTTAGTACGATATTTGTAGTTTTTTTTCTTTTAAGTTCCACCACTTCTGCACAATGGCTTTTTGGAGAACAAGGACCAACTTTTTATCAAAATGGAGTTCCGTCAACTTCTGTCGTGGTTGTCGATAAACTAAAAAACTTGCTAAATCGTCTTTTGGCGCTTCAGGTGGAGCTTCTAAATCTTTTAAAAAAACGCGTGGGGCTTTTGGATAGGTAATAAAAGTATTATTAATAGAATGGTATTTATGACACGAAGTAGATTTTTTACGGGGATTGTGATTAGTGTTGCTATAAGCTTCTTTACACCTTTTGCGTTTGCCGCACAGAATGATGGCAATCAACCAATATATTATAAAAATAAGGTTCCCGTTGATTTTATTTTTTGTGGCGAGACATATACTTTTGATGTTCCAAATTATTCTGGAAAAACAGTATGGTTGCAACAGTTTTTGACCAAAAATAACACAAGGAGCCTTGTTTTTGACGGGCCATTTTTATTGCCGATGTCTCCGTACAAAGCAGTATGCGGAAAAGATGAGGGAAATTATGAAACCATTGTGTATGCCATAGAAAACGGCACGATTGGAACAATGAAGGGAAGTACGTATATTGCAATAGAATCTAGCGCTTCAAGTAAAACAAATCTTAAAGAACTTAAGCCCGGTATTTTTGCGCTCAAATTAGACGCCTCACATCCCGCTATTAGCAACAGAAATTATTTCAACGCGGATAGCGCTATTGTTGAGTTGTTGCGTCGGTATCAAGATGAAATGGATGTTGTCGTGGTGATTACAACTCCATCATTGAGGAATTTTGTTGGTAATTCTATTTGTTACGGTTGCGCCTATACTATCCGAAAGTTGGTAGACGGCATTGGCACATTTTCAATGGCAACACTTGATCCAAAATATATTCAACTGCATAGGTATATGACTCCTAAAGGACGATTTAATCATGTTGCTATTGTCTCGGTATATAATGAGTCAATTTCCCAGAATTTATCTAACTATATGTATGTATTGCTTCATGAAATAGGTCACGCATGGTCCACATTTGTTACGAGGGGCGGTGGGTATAGCACAAATCCCTTGGGTATTTTAGAAGAAAATCAATTCGCACACTGGGGGTATGTTTCTGATAATCACGACTCGTTAATGGCGTATGGCCCAGCACGGCTTTCGGAAAACTCAGATGGTAGTTTTTCACCAATTTGGAAGAATGTTGATTCACTTGTGTTTAATAATTTTGATTTATATTTCATGGGACTTTTGTCTCCTTTACAGGTATTGCCAACCTTTTCAATTTCCAATCCATTTTTTGGACCAGATGTGCGAAGAGGAAATATTCCCAGTATTTTAAGGGGCACTAAAAAAATTGTGACAGTAAATGATATTATTGCGATGGATGGAAAAAGAGTTCCCGCGTACGGAATCAGTAAAAATAATGTTTCAAATAACGTTAGAATTACTTTTTTAATCGTCCAGGGTCCGGGTGGAGCCGAAGAAGAACTAAACCAAACAAAAGAACTTATTAGTAACTTGGCTGGTGAGTTGCCTTCTAGGTGGGGTCAGGCAACCAACAAACTTTCCACAATTTCAGTATTTACACCGCCGGAGAAAAAACCACTTGAAGGTTTTGCTACCAGTATCTCAGATGAATTCACTGACGGAGAAATAAAAGAGCTCACTGAAGATTTGTTGGAAATAATTCATGACGACATCAGTCCACTCAAACAAATTGAGGACGCCTCTACGGAACAAAACATCACCGCTCCTCCGGTACAACCACCCGCTTTGATTCAATCCGTAACCGAACAGTTGCGAATAATTCTTTCGCGTCTTTTGGTTCTCCAAGCTGAACTTCTGGACTTGTTGCACCGCAGAGCAAATTTGCTTTTGGGAAGATGACCATTGCGCAAAAAAAACCAAGTTTTATAATTAAGTGATATGAAAAACTTATACAAATATACACTAGTTATTGGTTTAACGGTCGTTTTTTCTTTTGGCGGTTCTGCTTCTGTTTTTGCGCAGGAGACAGTGGCAAGCATTGATGCGCGAATCGCGGAGATTCAAGTGGAAATTCAGTCTCTTTTGAAACAGATTCAAGCTTTGCAGAGCGGTGTAGGTTCGGGAGGTGGTAATAGTGCAACTTTAGGTGGGGGCTCTACGGTATCCTCTGAAGCCGTAAAATTTTTAGGAAATGACAATGTAATTACAACTTCAAATTTAAATGTAAGATCGTCTACTTCACTATCCGGAAATTTGCTTCGGGTTGTGCCAGAAGGAACAAGGGGTGTAATTGTAAGTGGTCCAATTTTTGCAAATGGTTATAATTGGTGGCAAGTAAATTGGTCAATTGGAATCAGTGGCTGGAGTGTAGAGAATCACTTGGAAAAAATAGTTGTTAAAACCCCACAAATCACAACACAAAACACCACACAAGCCACTGTTCAAACAACACCCTCTTTAACTCCAAGTGGTGGTATATCAGCAACACCAATAATTTGTGACAGTAATGGTTTTTGTAATATTCACGTAACGTGGTTTACGGAAAATACTAATAATGCGATAGTGAACCTAATTAAAGACGGAATAAATAACAACGCAATTTTTATTGGCGCATCAAGCCCAAGTTCTAATTGTTATAAAGTTTTATCGAGCAATAATGCGTGCGTCTTTTATACTACAGAGCCGAGTAAATACGATTATTCCGAAGTCATATTTAATTTATATGATTACAATAATGAAATAGAGGGCGCATTGTTGTCATCGGTGAAAGTTACAAAATCTGGTGTTTTTGATATACCAATTCCATCAACACCTCCAGTTGTAACCACCACAACAATTTCTCAAGCAACTGTAAATTTTTCTCATGATGGTAAAAAGTTGATTGCGGGACAGGATACTTGGACATTTGATTTATCTACCCATCGCGCGGGTGACGAACTTTCTGTTATAGTTTCAAAAAACGGTAAAAGAGATCCAACTCCGGTATTTTTATGCAAATCATTTTTGACTTCATGCCAGAAATCTGGAGCTCCAACACTGTCTGACGTTGGCGCGTGGAGTGAGGAGATATTGATAAACGGTGTGCCAACCGGAAAAACAATTACATTTACTGTTGAGGCGCCTCCAGTTGTTGTTGCGCCACCATCTCCGGCTACTCCCAAAGTGAATCTTTTGGTGGCACCAAGTAGTGTTGCTGACACAATTAGTAATCCTAGCAAAACAATTTCTATAAAATCAGGAGAATCGGTTAAATTGTTGTGGATTTTGAGTCCAAGTTTGTGGTCATACCCATGTACTTGGTCTGGAGGAAAATCTGGCACCGTAAGCACTACCGCTAGCAGTGTATCCGCTGGTCCATTCACCAGTTCTCAAAATATCACTCTCACTTGTTCTCTTGCCGGCATTCCTTATTCCGACACTGTAACCGTAAATATTGTAACCACCACAACAACTTCGGAAGCAATGGTAACGTTTTCTCATGATGGAAAAACGTTAATTGCAGGGCAAGATACTTGGATGTTTAATTTATCAAACGCGCGCGCGGGTGACGAACTTTCTGTTATAGTTTCAAAAGATGGTAAAAGAGATCCAACTCCGGTATTTTTATGCAAATCATTTTTGACTTCATGCCAGAAATCTGGAGCTCCAACACTGTCCGATATTGGTAGGTGGAGTGAGGAGATATTGATAAACGGTGTGCCAACCGGAAAAACAATTACATTTACTGTTGAGGCGCCTCCAGTTGTTGTTGCGCCACCATCTCCGGCTGTTGCGGGTGTCTCTTTTTCATTTTCTCAAAATGGTGGCTATATTACGGCGGACAAAGATTCATGGACAATGAATGTAACAGGATTACAAGGCGGTGACGAAGTATATGTTGACGCGTGGAAAGATGGAACAGCGCTCGGAAAATTCAAAATTTGTATTGTGCCAATGGTCGGTTCTCCAATTCCAGTTACTTCTTGTGAAGGCAATGGAAAACCAACTGAAGCTGATAAAGGAAATTGGGAAGAAGCCGTTGTAATTAGAAGGGGTGGAGTAGATACTGTTACTCATCCGCGAGGCGCGATTAAATTTACTGTGGCGATAATAGCTCAGCCGACAGTGACCTATTCGTCCCAATCTTGTAGCATAAGCGTAAGTTCAAATTCGATCACTGTTGGACAATCCGCCACATGGCACGTTAATTCTTCTCCCGCTGGATATCCGTTTGTTTGGAAAGGATATGATGGATCCACCAATATTGGTTCTGTTTCCGGGGGCTCAACAAATTATACTCTGACTTACAAATACGATTCACCAGCTACTTATACAAGATACGCAGAAGTTAGTATGCCGACCGGTGTTTGCACAACAAATACGGAAAATTTTGAAGTAAAATCTTCCACGTCATTTTCTCCAAACAGTAATTTTGCGAGCGCAATTTACGCATTGATGGAAACCCTGAACTCTATCTCAAAACAACTTGATTTGCTAAAATAGCAGGGTGAAAATTTGTTTAATACTCCATAACATACGAAGCGTGTTTAATGTTGGTTCAATTTTCCGCACAGCTGACGCGTTTGGAGTAAAGAAAATTTATCTTACGGGCTACACTCCGGATCCGGCGCAAAAAACAGCTTTGGGTGCGGAGAAATACGTGGAATGGGAGAAAATTAAAAATGTACAAAAACTGATTCGCAAACTCAAAGAAGAAAAGTTTTTTATTGCTTCTTTGGAGAACCGCGTGGATAATTCTACTAAAATTAACCGCTTCGCTTCGCTCGCTTCAAAGAAAAAATTCAAAAATAAATTTATAGTCTTAATTTTAGGAAACGAAGTTCGCGGGATTCCAAAATCAATTTTGCAACAATCAGATACAGTTTTAGAAATTCCAATGCGCGGAAAAAAAGAATCACTCAACGTCTCCGTCGCCACCGGCATCGCGCTTTATGCTATTTCTAATTTGCGGACGCATTAAATAAACGTTATGATTATTGTGTGATTTTAGATACTCTTACAATAAATGGTTTAAAATGGGTTCATATTTTAAAACCCGACGGAAAAGATATTGAATATATAAAAAGCATACATCCTTTTCATAATTTAGTATTGGAATCTATTGAGTCCCCAACGTTTCATCCACTGTTTGAGGAATTTGAAGACCACTTCTTTTTTGTGGCGCATTTTCCGGTAATTTATAGAGGCTGGGAAAAAAATGATATTGTAGAACTTGATTTTTTGATTACCAAAAATTCCATAGTAACTGTTGCGTATCAGGATTTTAAAAATCTTGATGAAATAATTCAAGATATTAGAAATAATAGCGACGTTCGCCAACATTTAAACCCAAAAAACTCCGCGATTTTATTGCACTACATAATAGATAAGCTTTTTTCCAAGCTACTTTCTCATCTTGATGTTGTGGAAGAAAAGTTGGACAAAATAGAAGAACTTATTTTTAAAAAGGGCTCAAAACGAATAAAAATTGTTGAAGACATTTCAAACGCCAGAATGGATATTTTGGATTTTTGGCGCACTGTGCGGCCACAACAAGCGGTTTTTAGTACACTTTCCGAAAAAATAAAAAATCTTTATGACCATTCGGCGGAACCCTATTTTATTGACCTTTTAAACACAGAAGAAAGAATCAGAAACATCGTTGAAAACCAAAAAGAAACAATTGAGTCGCTACATCAAACAAATGAATCTTTGATGTCTGGCAACACAAACAATATAATTTCTCTGCTTACAATTTTTTCCACAATAATTTTGCCTCTTAATTTTATTGCCTCTATTTGGGGTATGAATCAGAGTGTTATGCCGCTTCGCGACGGACCGCTGGATTTTTGGATATTGATTTCCGGCATGACAGCGCTCGCAATTTTAATGCTCGCGGTGTTTAGGAAAATAAAGTGGCTTTAGTAATTTGCTTCTACAATTATTTTTCCATCAGAACCAACCAATTTTATTGTCTCATTTCTTTTTGCCCAAAATTCGTCTATTCGGTTTAAAAATATTCTCCATTCACCCTTGTCAAAATCATTGTCGTTTTTGTGGTCCAAAACGCATCCTTGGTAGCTTCCGTGCTGTTGGATAAATCCTTGGCAGTTGCTTGTGAGATTTGTTGGCAAAGATGTTGGCATCTGACACGTTTTTATTTTGGGCAGGTAATCCAAACACGCATCATCAAGTTTATCTGCTTCGGATAAGCTGTTTATTCTGGGGCATGTTGCGGAAAGCGCTGGGGCGAAAGAATAAAATTGTTTAAAATAACCAGAACATTTGTTTATTTTAAAATTTGTTCCTCTGGTGCTTTTTCCAGTAAGAATTACGGCTTGTTCTCTTGGTTTTAAAATAATTGGGTTGCCGTTTTCGTCTGGATCTATTTTTGCTTCTATGCCGTTTTTGTTTTTAATTTTTACTCCACCCAAGTTTATGCTGGTTTCCCCATTGTTTTTTATTATTACGTATTCTTTTTGTGGGTTTGTCTCTCCGGCTGTTTCTGTTGAAATTGTTATTTGAGATGTTGTTGTTTTGGAACTCCTTTCTGTTTCAGTATTTTGTTCGCTACTTCCAAAAATTGATTCATTTTTATAAGTTGTTTCTGAATTTTGAGAAGGCGAAAGGCGCGGCCCACCGCCAAGGCTTGATAAGTTGAGTCCTCTTCCACTGAAGCTGTAAATAGCCCCAATAACTATGAGTATAAACAAAAGCCATAATGCGTCTCTTGCGCTGGTTGTCATGCTTGTTATTATATAAATATGTTGAGTTTATTTCCACAGTTGTTGGATTTTGGAACATTGGGGCCGGTTTTTTTGAGAATCGGTTTGGCGGTTGTTTTTATCGCCCATGGGTATCCAAAATTATTTAAAAAAGATAATTTTTTGGGCACAGCGCAATTTTTTGAGTCAATAAATATAAAACCCGGTAAATTTTGGGTTATGATTGTTGGAGTTGTGGAATTTTTTGGCGGGATTTTATTATTTGCGGGTTTATTTACACAACTGGTCGCTTTGCTTTTGGTGGTAGATATGTTGGTTGCAATTTGGAAAGTTAATTTTAAAAAAGGTTTGGTGCGCGGATACGAATTTGAATTAATTTTGCTTCTTTCTGCTTTGGCTCTCGTTGTTTTGGGTGCGGGAGCTTTTTCGTTGGATTTACCTCTCTGATGTGTTATAAAATCTAAATGAATAAGAACGATATTGTTTTTGATATTGAAACAAAACTTTCTTTTCAAGAAGTGGGTGGTGCGCAAAACATGGACAAGCTCGGCATCTCTGTTTTGGGGGCGTATTTTTACGCTGAAGAAAAATATCGCGCGTTTGAAGAAAATGAAATCCCAGAGTTTGAAAAAATAATCCGCGAGCTCGCGCACAAAAAACACGGCCGAGTAATAGGATTTAATATTAATCACTTTGATTTACCGGTTTTACAGCCGTATATTTCTTGGAATTTAAAAGAACTTCCGAGTTTGGATTTGATGAGCGATGTTGAGCAGGGGGTTGGTTTTAGGGTGTCTTTGGACAATTTGGCGCAAAATACACTTAACGCTCAAAAGTCTGGAGACGGAATGCAGGCGCTAAAGTGGTACAAAGAAGGCAAGATTGATGAGATTAAAAAGTATTGTTTAAAAGATGTTGAACTTACAAAAAATCTTTACGAACACGGTCTTAAGGAAAAAGGAGTGTATTTTTTCTCAAGAAATGCTAATAATAAGGTATTAATATCGGTGAATTGGGCAAACAAGATTTATGATAACAAAAGAAACACAGAACAACTCAGTATTTTTTAATATTTTAGGAAATTCTTTGGATTTAGAAGAGGTTATTTTAAATATTAAAAATTTTGTAAAATTTGCGCCTGAAAGAAAATATAAAATTATAGTAGGTACCGATTCCGCCGCAAAAAACGAAGTTAATTTTATAACCGCAATTACAGTGTGGCGCGTTGGGAATGGGGCGGTGCATTTTTGGACTAGTTCAGAAAAAACCAAATGCGGAAGTTTAAGAGATAGAATTTCAAAAGAAACAATTCATTCAGTAATTTTGGCGCAGGAGTTGCGCGGGCAACTCAAAGAAAAACTTGGAGACGAATTTTTCTGGGACGACCAGATTCATATAGATGTTGGCGAAAACGGACCCACAAAAGATTTTATTGATTCTATGGTTGGTATGGTTAAGGGTTATGGTTTTGAGGCGGTTATAAAACCGTTTTCTTTCGGCGCGTCTTGTGTGGCAGATAGACACACATAAAAAAGTCCTCGTCGTCCAATGGATAGGACGCAAGCCTCCGAAGTTTGAAATCCCAGTTCGAATCTGGGCGAGGGCATATTAAAACGGGGTATAGTATAGTGGTAGTACGCAAGGCTGGGGGTCTTGTAGTGAGAGTTCAATTCTCTCTACCCCGACATTATTTTTTAATCTTTAAGTTTTTTCCAGCTTTGAGGCACGAAGTGCAAATTTTTATTCTTTTTCCGTTAGGCAAAGGAGCCCATTGCAAATTTGGGTATTTTCTGGACCTTGTTGTGGGGTTATAATTACCTCTAAGGAGTACTCTTGTTCCTCCCATTCTAGATCCCTTTTTACAAATCAAGCATTCTTTCATAATTTAAGTAGCTTATCATATGGAATTTATTTTTCAAATAGCGATACTTTTGTTCTCTGTTGTAATACACGAAGTATCTCACGGGGCGGTTGCTTACGCGCTTGGAGATCCCACAGCAAAAAACGAAGGCAGACTGACTCTTAATCCGATTTCTCATTTGGATTTTTTTGGTTCAATTTTTTTGCCTATAATTTTGTATATGTCAGCGGGATTTATTTTTGGTTGGGCGAAGCCCGTGCCTTATAACCCGTATAATTTAAAAAATCAAAAATATGGTCCGGCGCTGGTTGGTATCGCGGGACCTTTGAGTAATTTTTTGATCGCGGTTGTTTTCGGGATTTTAATAAGGTTTTCCGGCGTTTTGAATTTACCCGCCGCGTTTTTACAGGTTGCTTTTTTTATCGCGTTTTTAAATTTGATTTTAGCGGTTTTCAATTTAGTGCCCATTCCTCCGTTGGACGGTTCAAAAGTTTTGTTTGCTTTTTTGCCGGCGCGTTCAATTGAATTTCAAGAGATTTTTGAAAGATACGGAATTTTTCTTCTTTTGATTTTCATTTTCTTTTTTTCCGGCATAATTTTGCCCGTTGTCACATTTCTACTTCGCTTGATAACTGGTGGGTGATTTGTTAATGTAATTTTGGAAGTATAATTAGAAAAAGGAATAATAATGCCGGATTGGAATAGAATTGCCAAAAAACAACAAAAATCACGGGACAACATGTACTCGCCTGCTGATTTAGAAGAAGACAGATATTTTCAAAGACGTTCTGAGGAAAGGAAAAAATTTAAATTATTATTGCTTGAGTGTTTAAAAGATGACAAAGAGTTTCGGAATCAAGTTAAAAAATTGCTCGATTAATTTTTAAAAGCCCAAACAATTTTGGGCCTTTTTTATTTATTACACAATTTTTTTAAAATTTGCAGTATTGCTTATTTTGCGGACAGCTGGTTTAATGTGTTTAGTTTTACTTTTGGAGCGAAAATGACGGAAAAATTATTTGTGTTTGATTTGGACGATACGCTCATTGATAATGTTCATGATTATGCCCAGCCGATTTTGGATGCCACAAGTTTGATTGTTGAAGAACTTAGAAGCAAAGCTCCACATGTCACAAGAATTATAAATTTGGAACAAGAGATAGATTCTCGGAGGGTAAAAGAAATAAATCCACAGACGGGTAAACCATTTCTTTTTTCTATGGATAGATTTCCGGGTTCACTCGTTGAGGTTTATAGATATATATGTAAACAAGCAAAAATTAACCCGAAAGCTCAAACCGAAGAACGTTTGTTTGCAATTGGACTTAAAGCGTTTGATGAGCAACGATATGGATCAAACATAATATTGGGAGCCAAAACGATTGTAGATTTTTTAAGAAACCAAGGAGATGTTGTTGTTCTTTTGACCAAAGGTGACAAAAGCGTCCAAAGAAAAAAGATTATGGCTTTAGGAAGCGCCCATATAAATTTTGACAATATTTGTGTTGTTGAAACAAAGAATTTCAAACATTTTCAACAGATGACCAATTTTTGTTTTCCTCCTTGCCAAAAATGGTTTAGTGTCGGAAATTCTTATGAATCGGATATTGCGCCGGCGCTTGAAGTTGGCTACAAAGGAATTTTAATTCCGGTGGAAACTTGGGAGGTAATTGGAAAAATGGAAGAAATTTTGGCAAAAGTTGATAGAGAAAAATGTTTTGTTTTTGGCGATCTTTTTGAAATCACAGAAAAATACGAGATGCTGTGATGATAAAACTGGAAAAGACTATATCCGCGACATTTTGTTTGCATTCTGAATTATCAGAAACAGATAAACGGCTTTTTGGGGCGGCGATGGACGCACGAGCAAAAGCTCAGGCGCCATACTCTCATTATGTTGTTGGAGCCGCTGTATCTACTTATCACGGAGGCTCTAAAAGAATTTTTTCTGGATGCAATGTTGAGCGCGCGTCTTATACACAAACTACACACGCTGAACAAAATGCAATTGACAGCATGATTGCGTTTTTAGGAACAAAAAAGATTTTTGAGGTGTGTGTTGTGGGCGCCCATGAATCAAAAGAAATTAAATTTGCTGAAAAAGGAATTACTACTTTTTCATCCGTTGAACAAACTCCGGTGCCTTGCGGACATTGTTTGCAGATAATTTGGGAAAATTGCATGGGAGACCCAAATGTAAAATTAATGTCTGTTACCAATGATGGGATTGTGACTAGTACAACCATTGGGGACGCGTTTCCAATGCGGTTTGGACCAAAGGACTTGGGTATTGAATATAAATAAGTTAGAGAGAGCGTCGTTGACGCTCTTTTTTTGTTGTGCTAACATTTTCACTATTCATGCCGACAATTAATCAGTTGATAAAAAAAGGAAGAAAGAAAATCGGATACAAGTCCAAAGCTGTTGCGTTGAGACGCGGTTTTAGTGTGCTTAAAAACCGGCCAACTTTTTATCCTTCTCCGTTTAAAAGAGGTGTTTGCTTGTCTGTAAAAACAATGACTCCCAAAAAACCAAACTCCGCTTTGCGAAAAGTGGCGCGTGTCCGCCTTACAAACGGAATGGAAGTAACAGCTTATATTCCAGGAGAAGGACATTCACTCCAAGAACACTCTGTGGTTGTGCTTCGTGGGGGAAGAGTAAAAGATTTGCCAGGTGTTAGATACCATATTGTTCGTGGAGTATTGGACACAACTGGAGTAGAAAATCGCAAACAACAAAGGTCAAAATACGGAGCCAAGAGACCTAAAAAATAGTCCATAGTCCATAGTCATTAGTCAATAGTCCATTTTTTATGAGAAGAGCAAAAAACATAAAAAGAGAAGTAAGACCAGATCCGGTTTATGGGTCTTTGTTGATTTCCAAATTTACAAATCGTTTGATGGTTGGTGGTAAAAAATCTACGGCTTACCGCGTACTTTTGGACGCCATGGAAGAAATTAAAAAAGTAAAAAAAGGAGAAGATCCACTGAAGGTTTTGGAATTGGCGATAAACAATATTTCTCCAAATGTTGAAATTCGTCCACGGAGAGTTGGTGGAGCCACATACCAGGTGCCGCGCGAAGTAAGCCCCAAGCGCCGTCTTTCATTGGCTTTGCGCTGGATTGTTTCTATTTCTTCAGCAAAAAAAGGAAAACCAATGGCGCAAAAGCTTGCCGAAGAACTTCTTTTGGCTACCAAAAACGAGGGCGCCGCGATAAAAAAGAAATTAGATACTCACAGAATGGCGGAAGCAAACAAAGCATTCGCGCACTTTGCTTGGTAACAAACTAGTCCATAGTCATTAGCCCATAGTCCATAGCTTTATGGGGAGAGGATATAAAGATCTGATTGTTTGGCAGAAATCTAAGGATTTTTGTGTTGGTGTTTATAAACTTACAGATGAGTTTCCTAAATCTGAACTTTAAGAAAAAATTACTGCTTTAGAAAATGACTTAAACGAAATTATGAAAATGTTAAATAAACCCAGATTCAGCAATTTATATTTTTACGATTGCAATAATAGCTTAAAAATGGTACGTTATTTTTAGATTGAAAGTAGCTTCAAATATAGGAGGATGGAAAAAATGGAAATCCTTTTGCTGATTGCGGCACTTGTGTTGTGGGGTTTGTGTATTTACGATTTTTTAATGTGTTTTCAAGGACACCAAAAATAGTTGATTTTTTACAAAACCCCACCAATGTGAGAGGGGTTTTCCTTTTTATATAAAACTAAAATTTAGTGATTTTTTGATACTTGTTCACATTAATGAACGTTGTATTTTACAAATGGGTAAAAAAATACGAGTAGGCATTCTTTTTGGTGGCAAGTCGGTAGAACACGAAGTATCTTTGCTGTCGGCAAAAAATGTTTTTAACGCGATTGATAAAAATAAGTACGAAGTTGCTCTTATTGGAATAGAAAAGTCAGGCAAATGGTTACTTTCAGACAAGTCAAAAATTTTACTTAAGGCGAATAACTCAAAACTGGTTGGACTAAATAAAGTTAATAAAAGAAGTATTGCTTTATTACCACAGGGTGGTGGTGAACTAACCAACCTTTCTAGTAAAGAGATTTATGCCCCAATTAGTGTCGTGTTTCCAGTATTGCATGGTTCGTTTGGAGAAGATGGTACGGTGCAAGGACTACTTAAACTTGCGGGAGTACCTTTTGTTGGAGCAAGTGTTCTTGGCTCGGCGATTGGAATGGACAAAGATGTGCAAAAGCGACTTTTGCGTGATGCCAGTATTCCGATAGCAAAATTTCTTGTTTTCAAAGAAAAAAACAAAATAAATTTTGAAAAAGTATCAGCTGAAGTCGGACTCCCGTTTTTTGTTAAACCAGCTAATGGTGGTTCGTCCGTCGGGGTCAGTAAAATAAAAAACAAAATTGATTTTAAAAAGGCGGTTGATGAGGCGTTTTTGTATGATAGTAAAATTATTATTGAAGAGTTTGTTGAAGGCAGAGAGGTTGAGTGTGCTGTGTTGGGTAACAAAAACCCCATTGCTTCAGTGGTGGGGGAAATAATTTCCAATCACGAATTTTACTCCTATGATGCAAAGTATGTAGATGAAAACGGAGCATCACTTGAGGTGCCTGCCAAAATTTCCGTTGAAGTTAGTAGGTGTATCCGTGAACTTGCAATTGAAACTTTCAAAGTGCTTTCATGCGAGGGGATGGGCAGAGTAGATTTTTTTCTCAAAAAGAGTGGGGATTTGGTGGTGAATGAAATTAATACTATCCCCGGTTTTACAAAAATCAGTATGTATCCGCGCCTCTGGGAAGCGAGCGGTATTTCGTACAGCGAACTTATAAATCGTTTAATTGAACTTGCCGTTGAGCGTTTTCAAAAAGAAAAAAAACTAAAAACCTCTTTTTCACGCTTGTAATTTTTATATTTTGACTATAAACTATGGACTATTGACTAAAAAAGTGACTATGGACTATAAACTATGGACTAAGGACTAATATGCGAGACTATCCTATAGAAAAAACACGAGATATTGGGATTATTGCCCATATTGACGCGGGAAAAACAACCGTAAGCGAACGGGTGCTTTTTTATACTGGAGTTTCGCACAAAATTGGAGAGGTACACGAGGGTGAAGCGGTAATGGATTGGATGGAACAAGAGAGAGAAAGAGGAATAACAATTACTTCCGCGGCAACAACTTGTTTTTGGACAAGAACTTATGGGGGAGATGAACATCGTATTAACATCATAGATACCCCCGGACACGTGGATTTTACCGTTGAGGTGGAAAGGTCTCTTCGTGTGCTAGATGGTGGGGTGGTTGTTTTTGACGGAGTATCCGGAGTGGAACCACAATCCGAAACCGTGTGGCGTCAGGCGGATAAATACTCTGTGCCTCGTATGTGTTTTATAAATAAACTTGACCGTATGGGGGCAAGTTTTGAAAATAGCTACAAATCTATTTTGGAGCGTCTTACCCCCAATGCGATTCCTGTAAATATTCCTGTTGGACTAGAAGCAAACTTCGCAGGCATTATTGATTTGATGCGGATGAAATTTATTGCGTTTGATGGAGAACATGGAGAAAAAATTATAGAAAAAGAAATTCCCGAAGATCGTAAAGCCGAAGCTGAAGAATGGAGGCAAAAATTGATTGAAAAAATTTCGGAGCAAGATGACTCGCTTACAGAAAAATATTTAGAAGGAAAAGAAATAACAGAAGAAGAATTACGCCAAGTGCTTAGAGAGGCAACATTGTCTTATAAATTGGTCCCTGTTTTTTGTGGATCTGCTCTCAAAAACAAAGGAGTACAATTGATGCTAGACGGTGTGCTTGATTATTTGCCAAGTCCGGCCGATTTACCTCCGGTAAAAGGCATTGATCTTACGACAAACGCTGAAATTTTTAGAAAAGCCAATGATGAAGAATCATTTTGCGCGCTTGCTTTTAAATTGCAAACCGACCCTTACGTGGGACAACTCACTTATTTTCGAATTTATTCGGGAACCATTGCTTCAGGCTCCTATGTTTTAAATTCATCAAACGATACCAAGGAGCGTGTGGGTAGAATTTTGCGTATGCACGCGAATCATAGGGAAGAAGTAAAAGAAATGCGTTCAGGAGAAATAGGAGCCATTGTTGGACTAAAAAATACAAAGACTGGAGATACTTTGTGCGATCCGGAACATCCAATTGTGCTTGAAAAAATTATTTTTCCAGAGCCTGTGGTGTCTCTTAAAATTGAACCAAAAACAAAAGCTGATCAAGAAAAGATGGGTATCGCGTTGCACAAACTTTCTGAAGAAGATCCAACATTTAGAATTAAGGGAAATGAAGAAACGGCAGAAACTATTATTTCTGGAATGGGTGAACTTCATTTGGAAATTTTAGTGGACAGAATGAAAAGAGAATTTAAGGTGGAAGCAAATGTTGGTCGTCCGCAGGTGGCGTATAAAGAAACTGTCAAGAAAAAAGCGGAAGCTGAAGGAAAATACATCAAGCAATCCGGAGGGCGCGGGCAATACGGACATGTTTGGGTTACGGTAGAGCCAAATGAACGTGGAAAGGGATTTGAATTTGAAAATGATATAAAAGGAGGAGTTATTCCACAAGAATTTATTCCGGCTGTTGAAAAAGGAGTTAAAGAAGCGATAGACAAGGGGGTTATCGCCGGTTTTCCTATTGTTGACGTAATAGTAACGCTTTATGATGGTTCTTATCACGACGTTGACTCATCGGAAGCGGCGTTTAAAATCGCTGGTTCCATGGCTTTTAAAGAAGCAGCAAAACGGGCGAATGCTATTCTTTTGGAACCTATAATGAAAGTAGAGGTAGTGGCTCCGGAAAAATTTTTGGGGGATGTTACTGGTGATTTGAGTTCTAAA
>DATDXD010000010.1:0-9319 GCA_036517275.1 Minisyncoccota bacterium | reverse complement strand
TCCGCGATCCAGCCGATCGTGGATTTGGTTTTAGAACCTCGAGCAAAGATGCTCGATTTTGCTTACGAGGCAGAAAACAAAATAAAAGATGAAAGTCCCGTAGGAATTTCCGAGGCAATGAAGCGCCACGACACCTTGCTCAAGGGTTCTGCCGCTGTTGATGCGGCGAGGAAAAATTTTCAAGACCCGCGTGAGCTAGCGTTTGAATGGGGTCTGGAAGTATACGACTCCTACAGAAGCTACGTCAGCTCGTTTGAACGGGCTGGAAAAAGCAAAAGAAGAAAGGTGTTCTAAAAAAAGAACCCCGCGCCAAATGGCGCGGGGTTTGAATTTTTCCCCTCTCCTTACTAAGGAGAGGAGTTTGGGGTGAGGTCGAAATAATTTTTTATTCCCAAATATGTTTGGTAGGCGAGATTTATTAAAGTTTGTTCGCGGAGGTTTTTGTCGTAAATTTTATCTTCATAAATATATCCATACTCTAAAAGTATTGAAGCTCCGTCGCGTGAAGCGTTTGAACCTACCGCTATAAGCTGTTGGTCTTCAATTAATGTATCTTTTTCTTTATTAAAATTGCTTGGCGCAAGAATTGTTGAAAGCTGTTTTTTGATTGATTCGCCAATTTCACTGCTCACTCTGTAGTTTGGAAGCTGGCTCTCAGGAATATAAATCGCAAACCCACTGTATTTTCCGGGCAAATCATAAGGTCTGCCTGGATAATCGTTAAAATGTAAGTGTAATACTATATCTATGTTATTTTCGTTTGCCCATTTATTAATCGCGTAAAGATTGAGAGATGTGTTGTCCGCCGCTGGATTATGAAATACCTTTGTATTTTTTGTAATCGCGCCGGTTTTTAAAAAAGACTTCATTGTGGATTTTAATTTGTCCCGCCACGATTTAATTTCTGTTTTGTCTTTTTCCGCATAACTTGTGAACCATTCCATATAAGTCCCATTATAAATTCTTGTGATAGTTGGAGAAAATTTTTGATCTCTCAAAAAATAATCATATAAATAATTTCCAACTTTCGCGTTTAAAGATTCTTCCGTAACTCCTCTATATTGCGCTCCGTAAGAATTTTTATCATGTCCGGGGACTATTAATATTTTTATATCTCCGTTTTTATATTTTTGCTGAAGCGTTTCAGGAGTGATTTTTTCCGGAAAAATAATACTAGCCACATAGTGCCAGCCAGAGACTAGTCCGCCTTTGGCGGAAAATATCCATATTATAACCAAAGCAGATAAAATCAAAAATATTATTAGCCCAATTTTGCATTTTTTACACATACTCATTATTATACAATATATTATGCTTAGTTGGGTTCAAAGAAGAAAATTTGTTGTTTTGGCGATTTTGTTTGTTTTTGTGTTGGGAGTCGCAATTTTTTTGGTTTTACCCCAGCGTGTGCCAAACGAATTTCGTTTACCAATTGAAAAACCCTCAACATTATGGACGCGCCTTTTTGAATTAAGAGACGGTTTTTTGGATGTAGCCGCGCTTGTCAATAATCCAAATAATTTGAACGCGCAGAAAATATTTTACTCATTTAAAATTTATGATAAAAATAATATTTTGATAGCCATAAAAGAAGGAGAAACTTTTGCGGGACCCCTTGAACAATTTGTTATTTTTGAACCAAACATTTTTATAGGCGAGAGGACTCCGGGGAAAGTTGTTTTGGATTTAAAAGATACTATTTTTTCAGATGATCAAATTGTTGCCATTCCAAAAATAGATATTTTGGGCACGGAAAAGTTTATAGAAGACACTTTTTCCAGAGTTTCGGTAAAAATAAAAAATAGAGAAAACAAATCATTGGAAAATATACAATCTACTATTGTTGTTTTTGGGGAAGACCAAAACGCGATAGCGGTTTCTAGCGCGAATATTCCATTTCTAGGTATAGACGAAGAACGTTCAATAAATTTCACTTGGCCGAAAGCTTTAAACGGAATTTTTTCCACCGAAGTTTTTTTTAAGTAATGCCAAGGGTGTTTAAAGAAATTGATTGGTTGTTGTTATCCAGTGTTTTGGTTATAGCCTTTTTGGGTATTGTTACGATGAAATCTTTTGGTTCTTCTTCTTCCGCGCTTGCGTCAAGCGACTATTTTTTCAAAAGGCAGATAATTTGGGTGGCGCTTGGGGTCGCGGCATTTTTTTTGGCAACTTGGATTAACTGGGATTTTCTTAAAACAAATAGTATTTTTTTGTTTTTTATTTATCTTTTTGTTTTATTGTCTCTTTTCGCGCTTATTTTTACGGTTGATTCAGTAAGAGGAGCTACAAGCTGGTATAGAATTTATTCTTTAAGTATAGAACCTGTGGAGCTTATGAAAACCGTGCTTGCTCTTCTTTTGGCAAAATATTTTTCAAAAAGGCATGTGGAAATAGCCAGATTAAGACATATTTTTATTTCCGGAGTTTACGCGTTTTTGCCCGCAGGACTTGTGTTCTTGCATTCTGATTTTGGTTCGGCAATGATATTGGGTTGTATTTGGCTTGGGATGGGGCTTTGTGGCGGAATTAAATTTAAGCATCTTGTTTTTATTTTTTTAATTGGCGTTATTTTGTTTGGAGTTTTGTGGGGATTTTTTTTGGCGCCCTATCAAAAATCAAGAATTGTTTCTTTTTTAAGTCCGCAAAGCGATGTTCGGGGAAGCGGGTATCATGCCCTGCAGTCTGTAATTGCGGTGGGTTCCGGTGGAATTTTTGGGAGGGGAGTTGGTTTTGGCACGCAGTCTCGGCTTGAATTTTTACCAGAAAATGAAACAGATTTTATTTTTGCTTCATTCGCGGAAGAATGGGGATTTGCGGGCGTTGTTATTTTGTTTTTATTTTTTGCTATAGTTTTGTGGAGAATTTTGCGTGTCGGAATTTATGGCGAAAGCAATTTCCCAAAGCTTTACGCGGCTGGGTTTTCAATATTTTTATTTGCTCAAATAGCGGTACACATAGGTATGAATATAGGAATGCTTCCAATAACCGGTCTGGGGTTGCCGTTTATGAGTTATGGAGGATCTTCAACCATCAGTTTATTTATCACTCTTGGAATTTTACAAAGTTTCAACATTCGCAAAAAAGGCATTTTTCTGGGCACAGAAGATCGCTACAAAGAGGGGATTTTGTAGGGGCTAGTTTAACAGATTGACAGGTTTTTGACGTGTGCTATGTTGGAAACAACATGGGCGGTTGACGTAATTTTATAGGCGTGATATCATAGAAAATAATAATATGAAAAGTCAATTGCCGGTACATCCGGAGGATGCCACAAAAAAACTTTTTTCAGTGCTTCCAAAAAGAACCAAAGATGTTTTGGAAAAACGTTTTGGTTTGGGAAAAAGTACGGAAAGAATGACACTTGATGCCATAGGTAAAGGGTATGGAATAACCCGTGAGCGGGTTCGCCAGATTGAAGCCGACGGTTTGTCTAGAATAAAAAAATCAGAAGCCATCAAGGAATTGGGCGGTGTTTTTACCGCTTTGGAAAACTATTTTACGGAAGGTGGAAAAGTTTTTAAGGAATCTCAAATTTTGAGTTCTTTGGTTTCCCAAAACAAGCATGAAAACAATGTTTATTTTTTGTTGTCGCTTCACCCGTCTTTTGTAAGACTTCATGAAAACGAATATTTGCACGACCGTTGGGCTCACGGGCACACTTCCCATTCTTTGGCGGAAAAGACTTTATCTAGCGCGGTTTCCGAACTTAGAAAAATAGGGAAACCCATATCAGAGGAAAATCTTTTTAATACCATCGGATCTTGCGCCAAAACTGTAACAGGAGGCGTTGTTTCTAAAGATTGTCTTTCTAATTGGATAGGAATCTCAAAACTTATTTCGCACAATTATTTTGGCGAATGGGGTCTTTCTGAGTTTCCGGAAATTAAACCAAGAGGTATTAAAGATCTTTCTTACATGGTTCTTGCTCGAGGTAAATCACCTTTGCATTTTTCAAATGTTGCGGAGGAAATCAGCAAACTTACCGGCAAAAAAGCGCATGTGCAAACTGTTCACAATGAGCTTATAAAAGACAATCGTTTTGTATTGGTTGGGCGGGGTCTCTACGCTTTAAAAGAATGGGGATATGTTTCTGGACAGGTTCGCGACGTTATTTGTGATATACTAAAATCATCGGGGCCTTTGAGTCGCGAAAAAATTGTGGCTTTTGTGTCACAAAAAAGATTTGTAAAGCCGAACACAATTGTCATAAACTTAGAAAACAAAAAATACTTTAAAAAGTTGCCTGATGGCCGATATACTATCTTTAATTCTTAATTTTTTGTGGGGAAGCTGGTTTTTGTGGCTTCCGCTTTTTTTGTTTTTTATTTTTCGCGATGTTTGGCTCAAATATGTCAGAGCCAATTTTCTTTCTGGAGTCAAATGGTCGCTTTTGGAGATAAAAGTTCCCAGAGAAGTCGCAAAAAGCCCAAAAGCAATGGAAAGCTTATTTGCCGGTATCCATGCGACAGCTCGTTCTGGAAATATGTTGGAAAAATATTGGAATGGTTTTTTTGTTCCTTGGTTTTCGTTTGAAATTGTGGGCAACAGTTCCGGAGTCCATTTTTATATTTGGTGTTCGTCGTTTTTTAAAAAAATGATAGAGTCGCACATTTTCGCGCAGTATCCGTCTTGCGAGGTAAGCGAGGTGGAAGACTACACAAAAGCGTTGCCTAACGCAATGCCACATCCTGAATGGGGGATATGGGGTACGGAATATGTACTCCAAAAACCAGACGCGTATCCAATAAGAACATATGAAGATTTTATTCTTTCCGAAAAGGTTGCTTTAAAAGAAGAAGAAAAAAAGATTGATCCATTGTCTGCTTTGATGGAGTTTACGGGATCTTTGGGAGAAGGGGAAAATATTTGGATTCAAATGATTGTGCGTCCCACCGGAAATGATTGGAAAAAAGAAGGACAGCAATTGGTTTCAAAACTTGCCGGTCGGGAGCCAAAAATAAGCGAACCCGCTTTAACTCAGTTGGTTTACGGTTTAGACAAAGCAATTGGGGGAGTTTCTGGTTCTGCTCCTGAAAAAAAAGAATCGGCTGTTATGCCTAAAATCATGAATTTAACTCCGGGGGAGGTTGAAGTGGTAAAAGCCATTGAAAGAAATATTTCAAAAATAGGATTTGAGGTTGGATTTAGATGGATGTATGTTGCAAAAAAAACTAATTATAACGCCATTGCGATCCCCGCAATCAATGGAATTTTTCGGCAATTTTCTGCACCCAATTTAAATGGTTTTACGCTCAACCCTTTGACAAAAACAGGCGTTGATTATGTTTTTAAAAATACTCGGGAATCAATGCGCAAAAGACGTCCTTACGATGCTTATCGTTTGCGTTCATTTTTTATGCCACCATACAGTAAAAAAAGCAAAAGTTTTATATTGAGTTCTGAAGAGCTTGCCACAATTTATCATTTTCCTGGCGAAGTGGTTCACGCCCCAGGATTCGCGCGCATTGAAGCCAAAAAAGGCGCCCCTCCGACTAATTTACCGATGTAAGTTGATTTTTTAAGTTGTCTGTGGTACGAATAAAAACGGAGGTGACCAGTGACAATAGATGAAAAGTTAAAAGTGTTTTTTGATCTTTTTAAGTCTCAAGTAGAAATAGACAAAGTTTTTGATGTTGATGATGATACTTTGTTTCAGATGGGATTTACGACGGGTGCGGAAATGGAGGAATTTAGAAAGTTTTTGTCAAACACCATCAATTTTAATTTAATGGAAATTTTGAGAGAAGAATTTTCAGAAACAGAAATTGATAGACTGATTTCGTTTTTTTCCAATCCAGATTTTTTTGAGGTGCTTAAACATCACATCTTGTTGTTTGAGCAAACAACATTAAGAGTTGATATAGCAGTTGGACATTTTTTAAATCAGAGAGCAATAGAAAAAATAATTGCCAAAGAAGCAGATAAAGAAGAAAAAAATTAACCGCCAAATAGGCGGTTTTTTCTTTTACTATTCCTAAAAAAACGGTCGTCAAGTTGGGCTACTTGACCGATTTAATTGAATATGTTTTAATTAAAAACAGCACTTTTACATTTCATAAGGAGGCAGAGTTGAAGATAAGAGAAAACCCTATCGTTTATTTGGCTGAGAAGTTATGGAAATATTCCGAAGGCAACAGAAAAAAGATTGTGTTGTATCTTGCAATGTCTTGGTTATCTAATATGGTGCATTTATGCATACCGTTGCTTTTTGCTTTGCTTCTAAACGAAATCCAAAAAAACGGCGTTAAAGAAAGCAATATTCATTACCTTCTATTTATAACCTCGTTATTCATAGTTCGTTCTTGCGTTGGCTGGGCCTTGCATGGACCTTCAAGGGTGATTGAACAAAAAAATGCTTTTATGGTTCGTGTGGACTACAAATTCAGATTTTTGACGGGAGTATTGGCGTTGCCGATGCGTTGGCACAATGAACATCATTCTGGCGATACCAATGACAAGTTGGAAAAAGGTTCCTCTGGAATTTTTAATTTCGCGGAAAACACATTTCGGGTTTTGCTCATAGTAAATTCCCTTATTGCATCCTTTTTTATTTTATTGTTTATTGATGTTGCTTCAGCTTTTGTTGCTCTTGTTATGATGTTGGCCACCATTGCTCTTATTGTTGTATTTGACAAAAGGTTGGCGCCACAATATCGAGAATTGAGTAGAATGGAAAATAAAATTTCCGAAAAAATTCTGGACGTTATCACAAACATCAATACAGTAGTGATATTGAGGATTGAAAAATTGCTTTTGAAATCGATAAAAACAAAATTACTGGAACCCTACAAGCTGTACGTGGAAAACAACAAACTAAACGAGATTAAGTGGTTTTGTGTATCTTTATGCGTAAACATAATGGTTTACATGATTCTGTCTTACTACTTATTGCGAGTGTATTGGGGATTGCCTTTTTTGTTTGGAACCGTTGTTGCTCTTTACGGATATGCCGGCAACGTTGCTGACATGTTTTTTGAACTGGCTGGATTTTTTGGGGATTTGTTGAAGTATAAAGCAAGAGTGTTGAACGCCGAAGAGTTGGCGTCAGAATTTAATTCTGAGGAAATAGTAAACAATGGAAATGGCAAACATAAAAACTGGCGGATTTTGAAAGTAAAATCTCTTAATTTTTCCTATCATACGGAAGAAGGCGCGGATTTGCACTTGGAAGATGTTTCGTTTGAAGTAAAAAACGGATCAAAAATAGCTGTTATTGGGCACACCGGAAGCGGAAAAAGCACTTTGCTTGCTATAATAAAATGTTTGTTTCAACCTCAAGAGGTTGAGTTATGTTTAGACCATTTGAAAGTGCCGGAAGGTTTTGTTGCTTTGAAGACACAAGTCGCGCTTGTACCTCAAGATCCGGATATTTTTGCCAAGAGTATTTACGAAAATATAAGTTTCGGCGATTACGGAATGGATGTGGTAAAAAAGTATTCTGATATAGCCTGTTTTACAGAAGTTGCGGAAAAATTGCCTAAAAAATGGGAATCTATAATTAACGAAAGAGGAGTTAACTTAAGCGGAGGCGAAAAACAACGGCTTGCTCTTGCAAGGGGATTGTTGTTTGCCTGCGAGGATAAACTGGAACCAAAATCCATTGTTTTGTTGGATGAGCCGACAAGCAGTATTGATGTCGCAACCGAACTTCAGATTTATAGAAATATTTTTTCGGCTTTGTCGGATAAAACAATTATTTCTTCCATTCATCGTTTGCATCTTTTGCCGATGTTTGATCAAATTTATTTCTTTGAAAATGGAAAGATAATCGCGGGAGGAACTTTCGGAGAACTTCTCAAAAACTCAAAAGAATTTCAAGAGCTGTGGAGCAAATACAACTCCGCACTATCAAAAGCCGCCAAATAGGCGGTTTTTTCTTATGAATACAATGAAAATTTGACAAAACTGGGCGATTTGTGTTATCCTATTTTCAGAAAAGGAGGATTGAAAATGAATCAAGAAGTGGATGAAAAGAGAAAGGTTTACCACTATTTACACAACAGCGCGAGTGGGACAACGATTGCAAATTTGCTTGCGCCAGAAGTCCCAATACTTGTAGTAAATTTGCCGGTTGTGATACCAAAGTTATCCAAAACTATAGAAATAAGATATCAACTAGATATTGACTCACGAGACCAGCGGACGCTTGTTGTTTTTGACGGACATATTCCGTGGGGTGGAATTCCAAAAGGAGGCGACGTTGTTTTTTTAAGATGTATGGGGAAAATAGAGGCCCCTATACAGTCAATACGAAAAGTTAATATTGCGGAAGAGGATTCCTTGCTCAAGTTTGGGGGCACTGCATATAGTGATATGGGAGCATGTGCTTATTTGGGTATTTTTCGTTATTTTCTTCTTTTACCAAAAAGCGTTTCGTGTGTGCGGAGATACGATAACCGTTCTCTCCGGCCGATTTATACATTCATTGAGGTCGATGAAAAAGGCGTCACTTGGCGCAATTCATCGTATTAATTTAAAACCATCCGACCGCGGTCGGATGGCTTTTGCTTTAAATAAAATTTACGCTACTATATATACCATGAGGCAATCGCTGTTATTTACTAAAACATCAAAAGAATCGCCCAAAGATGAGGTGGCAAAAAATGCCCAGTTGTTGGAAAGGGCGGGATTTGTTTATAAAAATTCCGCGGGGGTTTATTCTTTTATGCCTTTGGGTTGGAGAGTGCTCCAAAAAATCGCGGGAATCATACGAGAGGAAATAAACGCTTTGGGTGCGCAAGAAATTTTTATGCCCGCGCTTGTTGAAAAAAAATATTGGGAAGCCACGGGAAGATGGGGGGTAGATATAAGTATAGAAGCTAAGGCGAGAAGCGAAAAAGAAGCGTCATTTGTTTTGGGTTGGAGTCACGAAGACATACTCGTGGCAATGATGACTAAGTTTGTAAGTTCATACAAAGATTTGCCTTTTTTTGCGTATCAAATTCAAACCAAATTTCGTTATGAAGCGCGCGCGAAATCTGGGCTTTTGCGTGGAAGGGAGTTTATGATGAAGGATTTGTACAGTTTTCACGCGGACGAAGCTGATTTATCGCATTTTTATGAAGAAGTTAAATCAGCCTATTTAAAAATTTTTGAAAGATGTGGTTTAAAATCAATTTATACATTGGCTGGTGGGGGAGTTTTTACTTCAAATTTCACGCATGAATTTCAAGTTTTATCGGAAGTGGGGGAGGATACAATTTTTTTGTGTTTAAAATGCGAATACGCGGAAAATATTGAAATATCCAAATTAAAAAATGACGATAAATGCCCCAAGTGTGGTGGAAAAATTATTGAAGCAAAATCTATTGAAGTCGGT
>DATDXD010000009.1:0-45065 GCA_036517275.1 Minisyncoccota bacterium | reverse complement strand
TTCAATGGACTGTTTGGTAGCCAGCGAGGCGATCGAGGTTCTGCCGATTCGACAGTTTTGTCGCAAGACCAGACTGCGGAGAAAGCCAGTCTGGCGCGGCAGGAAGTGTCTCGGGTGCTGGGTGACAAAGGATTTAAGGTCACCAGGCAAAATGTCGAAGGAACACTTACCGTTGAGATAAAGTTTTTCCTTCGAGACCGTTTACGGTGCCCAAATTACGACGGGTATCGTCGGCAGTGCTATTCTGATCCGGAATCTGTCGTCTACGTCACGTTATCTCAAGGAGATCTTGAGATGGCGGTTGGCGTTGGTGAAAATCGGAATTTTCGGAAAGCAGTTGAAAGCGCTGCCACAAGTGCGGCAGACAAGATAAAAGAAGAAGAAAGAAAGGGGAAATTAGTCTACTTTCCAAAGTAACTTTTTCCCAAAACCAAACCCCGCCCCTTCAGAAGAAGGAGGCGGGGATTTGATTATCTATTTTATTTTGTTTTTATTATTGTTTTCTCGGATCTAAGTTCCCAGGACCAAACGGTATTCCGCTATCTGCCACATCAAATGTTCTAGCTATTGCGTATACTATTCCCCAAACCGCAAGAGATAAAAACAAACCGATTATTCCAGCTTTTATATAGCCCTTTGACGCTTCTTTGGCTTTTTCATCCGCTCCAGCCATTATATATTTAACCATTCCCCACAAAAATACTGCCGTTGCTATTCCCATCAAAAGATAAGAGGCAAATCCTACAATATCAAATATAATATCAAGCCAATTACCAACGGCTGTTCCGCTTAGTTTGCCAGTTGTTTGCGCAAATACTAAAATAGGCAACATCCAAACAGTTAAAATAGCCAATGGTTTTTTCATAAATAAATGTTAGCTTGTTTTTATTTATCGCGCAACTTATCTTCCGGGTCCTACTGGGATACCCTCTCCGCCTACGCCGAATGTGGCAACCAATGCCTTAACTATTCCCCAAATCGCGACCATGAAGAATAGGCCAATGAGACCGGATGTAATGTATGATTTTGCCGTTGCCGCCTTCTTTTCGTCTCCCGCCGCTGTGATATACATAACAATTCCCCACAAAAATATGATTGTGGCAACTGCCATTATAATCGGGATTATGCGCGCGATAACGTCTTCAACTGTGTCTAATACAGTGAATACATCCGCCGCGAACGCAAAAAGCGGCAAAATTGCCCCTGCGCTTACGGCTATTTTTAATAAATTTTTATTCATTGTTCTAAATACTAACTACTAATTACTAAATACTTAATTCGACCTTTCTATTATATCAAAATTCTTTTACAAAGTTAACAACCGCTTCTGCCAAAAAGCTGGCTCCCACAATAAGCGCGGCGCCTATTAAAGACCATTTGATGCCCGCTTTTGCCGTTTCAAGCTTTTTTTCGTCTCCTCTGGCGGATACAAACAAAAAGCCGTTATAGACTATGAATATTATAGCAATAGGGAGGCCAATATTGCGAGCAAACTCCGCAATACTTAAAATAAGTGCCGGTATATCGTCGGCTTTTAGCGGGTTTGTGATCGCGGCTAGTAGATTTTGGAGCATAGGGATATTATATCACCGTCTAAATTCAAAATGAATATGGTTTGTTGAAGGTACGGCACAAGTTGATATTGTCTCACTGTCTCTGTTTTCGCATCTTGCGGTTGTGGTTATATTTTGCGCCGCACTAATAAGCGCTTGATAAATTGCTTGGGTTTGCGTGTTTGGCACCACATCAACTACTGTATTTCCCGGGGCGTGTCTTGTGTTTTCGGAATGAAGATGAGATTCTGTTCCGCCGGAAAGAACAAATTTGCAGTTTAAAATTTGTCCCGAAGCACAGTATTCTTGAAGTAAACGAAGATAGTTAATCGTGCTTGCGGGAAGACCGGCGGTATTTGTGCAGTCGGCGCATCGCGGATCGTTTCGCAAGGAGCAAGCGCAAGGTCTTTTATTGATACTTACCCGTTCTCCGACTCCTGAAAATCCTTCAAGTGCGTTTCTGGCTTCTTCTTCTGATGCGAGTGTTCCGGCGTTTCCTAAAATTATCGGCTTCGGTAATTTAGACAAATCAACTGGTGTGGGTTCAAGAGGCTTGGGGCAGCTACTTGTGGTTATTGTATTCCACGAAGGCCATGTGAAGTCTTGACGAACCAATGTTTTTAAAATCGTATCCACAATCAAAAACGCAGCGAGGGAAATTACAATTCCAACAATCGCGGAAGTAAGGAGTGATTTTGCTTGCTCGGTTTTTTTTGGATTTCCGCCAGAAGTTAAATAAATAAATCCGCCAACAATAAGTATAATTATTAAAATTGGAGTTGCCAAAAACCAGACAAAGTTCACGATTTTATCTGCCAAAACCCAAATATCGCAAATTGTGCAGGCTTTAAATGTTGTGCCTTCACCAATTCCGCAAGTGACAAGTTGCGCTAAAGATTCTTGCATTACCTTGTTTTGTTTATTTCTCTAATTTTATTCGCAGCTTTTGTAAGAAGCGCCCGCATTGTGTCAATTTTCCGAGCCATATCTTCCATAAGTTCAGAGAATATTGCGTTTGTTTTTGTTGGATTTGGATTTGGCCAACTTTTAAGCGATAAGTTGCTTTCTGCGAAAACCGAACGAACAGAATCACTTTGATACGAAGAAAATAAGTCTCTTCTGGGGGAAGCGCTCATTTGGGAGTCAGAAAAAAGTTTGGATATTTCCTTTGAAGTTAAAAATTTTATAAATTGCCACGATGCCGTGTAGTTTTGCGAAGCCAAAGGAACTACTGGCGCGAAAACTGATCCGTATGTTGCTTTTTCCGAATTAAGGTTAGGTAGATGCGCCATGCCTATTGCCGTGTGTGGGTTTTTTTTGCGCATCTGCTCGTATTCTGAAGAAAATCCAATATACATTCCCAATTTTCCGGAAAGAAACAAATCTTCCGCTTCTGGTAGGGAAGACACCCAGCTATGCGATGTTTTGCCGGAGTCGGCAAACTCGCTAAAAAATCTCAAAGCGGATTCCGCGGGGCGCAAGCTGACTTCTCCGGTGCGCACGCTTTCACCCAACACAACTTCATTTTCTTCATTTATAATTTTTTCTCCCGACTGCAAAAAAAGCGCCGTTAAAATTGCTGGGGCGTTTTTTATATTTTTTGCCCTCCCAAGCGCGGCTCCTGAAACTGTAATATTTCCGGCATTGTCTTTTTTGGTTATTTTTTGGGATATTTGGAGAAACTCGTCCCAAGTTTTTGGTGGTAAAGCGATGCTTTCTCGTGTAAATATGTCTTTATTCCAGTAAAGGACCAAAGGATCCGCGTATAAAGGTATTCCCAAAACTTTTTTTTGGGGCGTTAGAAACTGTTTTGCTGATTCCACAAATTGTTGTTCTACTTCTCGCTCGGTAATCAAAATTGGGGGAGCGGAAGAAATTTTGTCCTCAAATTTTTTTAAATATTCGGACGGAAGTATAAAAATATCCGGAGAATCTCCGCGGGCAATCGCGTTTAAAAGTTCCGTCTCAAAGTTTTCTAAAGTTTTTCTTTTGTAGTTTACGGTTATTTTTGGATTTTCATCTTTGTGGGCGCGAAGCGTTTGATCCCAAACCCTATCGTCGTCAAAACCCCAAAGTTCAAGTGTTGCGGATTCTTGCGTATTGTCTTTTAGTCCCGGAAGAACTCCGGAAAAAATTAAAACAACAATAAGCGTTAAAAACACCGCCCCCCCGATTAATATTATTTGCAGTTTGTTGATATTCATAGCTTCCAACACCTATTTCTTAAAAATAATTCCATAATGATGCGAGCCCGCGACGAATTCTTTGTGTTTTTTAAATCCCGCGAGTTCAAATAATCTTTCAGTTTCTTCTTTTTTTATTTTATCTTTCCATTCTATCGCAAAAACCAATCCGTTTGGTTTTAATATTCTGCGCGCTTCTTCTATTATTATACTTTGGCCGTTTACAGCTTGAAATAGTATATTTGAGATTACAATTTTATCCATTGTTTCATTTTTTAAAGTTGAACCGCGTTCGCGTTCAAGATCCGCTTTAATTGTTTCAATGTTTAAAAGTCTAAATGATTTTGCTCGGGAGCGAACAGCTTCCAGCGCCTCCTCTCTAATATCCAAAGCGTAAACTTTTCCCGCGTATCCAACTCGTTTTGCCAAAGCTACGGAAAAAAATCCGGAACCCGCGCCAAAGTCGGCAACAACCTCCCCCGGACGAACATCCCATTCATCCACAATTGTATCTGGGTTTAAAAATGATTCTTGAGACATTCTTCTATAATAGCACCACCGAAGCTACTTTGTCCCCAGATTCTAGGCGCATTATTCGCACCCCTTGTGTGGCGCGCGAAAGTGATGGAATTTGCGAAAGCGCTGTGCGGATTACTTGTCCGTTATTGGAAATCGCAATTAGTTCCTCTTTGTCCTCCCAAACTATTTGAGCCAAAATTAAATTTCCAGTTTTCGGAGTTACTTTTACTGTTTTAACTCCAGAACCGCTTCTACGCTGAACTTTGTATTGGGTAAGAGACGTTTTTTTGCCATATCCCAATTCTGAAACCGCAAGCACTTCAAATTTTTTGGCTTCCTGTGGGATAACGTCCATGCCAACAACTTCATCGCCTTTTTTAAGTCTTATAGCACGTACCCCTTTTGCCGTTCTGCCCATTGCCCTTGCGTCTTTTTCTTTAAATCTTATGGCCTGCCCCCTACTTGTAGAGATTAAAATTTCTTCACCGGTAGATATAATTTTTGCCCAATACAAACCATCGCCTTTTTGAAGATTGATGGCTTTGATTCCGGATCTTCTGACATCCGCAAAATCTTCCGCTGCCACTTTTTTAATAATGCCCTGTTGGGTTGCGAGTATTACAAAGTTTTTTATTCCCTTGTTTCCTTTGGGTACGGCAAGCACTGCGGTTACTTTTTCATCCGCAGACAAAGAAAGGAAATTGGCAATTGATTTTCCTTTGGATTGTCTAGTACCTTCCGGAAGTTCGTACATTTTGGTTTCAAAAACTTTTCCGCTGTTGGTAAAGAATAAAAGTCCCGCGTGAGTGCTTCCAGAAATAAATTCCAAAGGCACATCCTCGTCTTTTGTGGTAACACCAATAACTCCTTTGCCTCCGCGTTTTTGGATTTTGTATTCAGCGGGTTTTACTCTTTTTACGTATCCCCCTTGAGTGAGTATTAAAATTGTTTCTTCTTCCGGCACCAAGTCCTCCGTTGAAATTATTTTGGCGGCTCCGGCAATTACTTTTGTTTTTCTCTGGTCACCATATTTTTCTTTCACTTCTATGAGTTCTTTTTCCAAAACCTCGTCTATTTTTTTAGGGTCTCCCAAAAGGGCTTTAAGTTCTCGGATTAAACGCTGTTTTTCTTTGAGCTCATCTTCTATTTTTTGCCTTTCAAGACCGGCAAGAGTTGAAAGTCTCATTTCCAAAATTGCTGTGGCTTGTTTGTCCGAAAGGTCAAACTTTTTTATCAAATTTTTATGCGCGTCTTCTTTGCTTTCTGATTTTTTGATTGTTTGTATTACCGCGTCAATTTTGTCCAGCGCCTTTTTGAGACCCAAAAGTATATGTTCTCTTTCTTGTGCGCGCATCAAATCAAATCGCGCACGGCGTTCAATTATTACTCTGCGGTGTTTTATAAATTCTTCCAAAAATCCTTTAAGTGATAATGTTTGCGGTTGGATTCCGTCCACAAGCGCGATCATGTTGAAATGGAAAGTTCGTTCAAGTTCCGTGTGTTTGTATAAACTATTTAGTATTTTTTGAGGATAGGAATCTCTTTTTAGGTCAATTGCTATGCGCAGACCGTCTTTGTCGGATTCGTCTCTAATATCTCTTATTCCTTCTAACTTTTTTTCATGCACCAAGTCGGCCATTTTTTTAATCATTTCCGATTTATTTACTTGATAGGGAATCGAGGTGATAATAATCTGCCATTCGCTGTTTTTGCGTTCTATAATTTCCGCTTCACCCCTGTTTACTACCCCTCCTCGTCCTGTGGTATACGCTTCCAAAATTTCCTTTTTGTTAAAAATCATTCCTCCCGTTGGAAAATCCGGTCCAGTTACAAATTCAGTTAAATCTTCTACTGTTGTTTTTGGTTTGTGCAAAAGATGAAGCGTGGCGCTTACAACCTCGGTAAGGTTATGCGGAGGTATATTTGTTGCCATACCAACTGCTATGCCTATTGAACCGTTTAAAAGAAGATTTGGAATTGCCGAAGGTAAAACAGCCGGTTCTTGTTTGGTGCCATCGTAATTTGGAACAAAATTGACTGTTTCTTTTTCAATATCGCGCAGCATTTCAGAAGCAATGCCGGACATTTTTGCCTCGGTGTATCGCATTGCGGCGGCGGAATCGCCATCTATTGAGCCGAAGTTTCCTTGTCCTTGAACAAGCGGATAACGCAGAGAAAAATCTTGAGCCATTCTGACAAGGGTATCGTAAATGGCGGTGTCGCCGTGTGGGTGGTACTTGCCCATAACTTCTCCCACAACTGTCGCGGATTTTTTGGTTTTGGATTGGTGCGAAAGTCCCATTTCATGCATTGCAAAAAGCACCCTGCGGTGCACAGGTTTTAAGCCGTCTCTGACATCAGGAAGAGCGCGCGCCACAATTACTGACATCGCGTAATCCAAATATGATTCCTTCATTTCCTCAACAATCTCTCGTGGTTCCAGAGTACCAACTTCTGATATATTTTCTTTTTCAGTCTCCTTGTTTTTAGCCATAGAATAAAAAAATTATAACACAAAAGATTTTTTGGTGTGATATTGACAAACCCGAAACTTGTATGCTAAGTTTATCTCGGAGTTCAAGTCCAAAAATTTGAAGAAAAGGGAGGAAGGAATGGGAAAAACAACAAAAAAAGTTCAAAGTTGTTTTCGAGATAACGCTCTTTATAATAATAAGGTTTCAAATTTTAATCTGGCGTTGGCTTTAGAATTTATTGCCGAGGGTGTGGACGAACAGGGCGACCGTTTGGCTGACTTAATCAAAAACTCTCACAATATTCAGATGGTGTCAGATTCTTTGGAAGGCAAAAAGGACAGGGCTTTCATGATTATTATTGAAAAAATGGTTGCCAGATACCAAAACCGGCATGCAGATGATTTAGACGAAGAAATTTTTAAACTTTTTGAAAAAGCCAAAAACATAAAGTGGGCGACAACCGAAACTGATTTTCAATCTACCATGTCGGAATTATAAAAAAATTCACCACTTAGGAATCCGACTCCTAAGTGGTTTTTATTCTCCAAAACTTTTGATATAACTCCACAAAATTGAAAAAGGCGATGGTGTGTTTTGTGTTGCAGGAGGGGATTGAAAAAAAGTTCTAAAAGAAAACCAAATTCCAACAATTATTGCCGTAATTATTATCGCGATAAGCAAGGCAACTGCTTGCCTTGCTGGCTCGGGCTTGTTGCGCATATTGTCTAATTTATGCCAAACACTCATTACGGAGTTTTCAATACGACTACTTTTGTATCTTCCGCATTTGGAAGATCCTTTTTTTTGATTGTAAGTTTTTCTTCGGGCGCTACTTTTTCTCCAATTTCTTTTAAGAAATCATCCGGCTTTTTGTAGCACATTGGTATTACTATCCGCGGTTCAATTTGATTTATTATTTTCACCGCCTTTTCTTCATCTATTACATCTTCTCCACCCACGGGAATAAATAAAATATCCGGAGTTCCGATTTGTTCTTGTATTTCCGATTTCAATTCTTTTTCTGAAAATTTTCCCATGTGCGCGATTTTCATGCCCTCCCAGCTGATTACATATATTGTATTTTTGGGAGATACCGCGATTCCTTTTGTATATATTCCTTTAAATTCATATTCTCCGGGACCTGCGATATTAAAAATTTTATCCTCCGGATAATTTGCGTGGGGTGTCGCTGAAATTACAGCTTGAGCCTCAAAACGGGGGATTGTAAGTCCCGCCTCTTTGCCAAAAGGATCTACAGCAAGCACTGTGTCCCCGCTTTGGATTTTAAAACACGATATTCCATAATATGTGATAACCATACGGATTATATTATCAGAGGTTGATAAAATTTTAAATATCAATATAATAGTGAACAATGACTGTTTTAATGGAAACGGAGAAGAAAAACACAATAATGGAAGAACTTTTGAAGGCCAAACCTAAGGTTTTTTTGCGCGTGGGCGATCTCGCGGAAGGAATGGTGCTTCAAAAGCGAGGTACAAATTTATATATAGATTTGAATGACAAAGGAATGGGTGTGGTTTTTGGAAAGGAGTTTCAAAACGCGAAAGACATTATAAAAAAACTAAAAGTTGGAGACAAAATTTCAGGAAAAATCGTTGAGCTTGAAAACGAAAATGGTCTTACAGAACTTTCTATAAAAGAAGCTGGTTCCGACGTTTTATGGAAGGAGGCAGCTACCCTCAAGGAATCACAAGATGCCCTTGATCTTAAGGTGGTTGATTCAAATAAAGGAGGTCTTGTTTTGGAGTGGAGAGGAGTGAAAGGTTTTTTGCCTGCATCACAATTGAGCGCGGCGCACTATCCAAAAGTTGAAGGAGGAGACAAAGAAAAAATTTCAGAAGAATTAAAAAAACTTATTGGAGAAATAATGTCGGTGGTAGTACTTGATTTAAATCCAAAAGAAGAAAAATTGATTTTTTCTGAAAAAGGAATTTTGTCTGAAGATGTAAAAAAAATGGTGGAAAAATATAAAATTGGCGATGTGGTGGAAGGCGAGATTACCGGAGTTGTGGAGTTTGGGGTGTTTATAAAACTGGAAGACGGGCTTGAGGGTCTTGCGCATATTTCGGAACTTGATTGGGCGCTTGTGGAAAATCCAATTTCAATGTTTAAGGTGGGAGAAAAAAAGAAGGCAAAAATTATTGCCATAGATGGGGACAAGGTATCCTTGTCCATAAAAGCTCTCTTGCCGGATCCTTGGACTGTGGGACGCGACAAACATAAAAAGGGAGATATTGTGGAAGGAAAAGTTTTGCGTCTCAATAAATTTGGCGCGCTTGTGCTTTTGGAAAGCGGTATCTATGGTCTTTCGCATATTTCAGAATTTGAATCTGAACAAAAAATGCGCGATATGGTAAAGACTGGCGAAAAATATTTTTTCCAAATCGCCGTATTTCAACCAGACCTCAAAAAATTATCTCTTTCATTTTTGGGCAAAGACGGAACTCCTAAGACCCCAACTCTTTAATTGTTTCTTCCAAAAGTTGGAAGTATAGATTGAGTCCGACTTTGTATGCGACTCCGCTTTGAGCTTTACCCAAAATGTTGCCCGCTCCGCGTATTTCAAGATCTTGTTTTGCTATTTCAATTCCTGCTCCCAACCAAGAATATCTTTCCAGCGCTTCAAGGCGCAGAGCGGCTTTTTCTTTGAGGTGTTGTGTTGGATACAAAAAATACGCGTGCGCTTCTTTTGTTCCTCTGCCGATTCTTCCTCTAAGCTGGTGCGCCTGCGAGAGTCCGAGTTTTGTGGCGTCCTCAACAATCAAAGTATTTGCTTCGGAAATGTCCAAACCATTTTCTATAATTGTGGTTGAAAGCAAAAGGTTGAATTTTTTTTCTCTGAAGTCATGCATGGTTTTTATAATATTTTTTTCTCCCATCCTGCCGTGCAGTATTCCGACTTTCACTTTTGTTTTGAGCGACTTTATTTCTTCTAATATTTGGGGCATCTTGTGAATTCTGTTTGCCAAAAAATAAATTTGTCCGTTTCGGGAAAGTTCGTATTTTATCGCGTCTTTTATAATTTTTTTATTTTTTGGCAGAACATATGTTTGTACTGTCATTTTTCCCAAAGGCGGGGTTTCTATGCGTGAAATGTTTGTAATTCCTGAAAGTGCTTGGCTCAATGTGCGCGGGATTGGGGTGGCTGAAAGCGTCAAAATATCAATTACCGGATTTATTTTTTTAAAATGTTCTTTGTGGGCGACCCCAAATTTTTGTTCCTCATCTATTATCAAAAGTCCCAAATTTTTAAACTCCAAACCTTTTCCCAAAAGTTTGTGTGTTCCAATCAAAATATCCAGACTTCCATTTTTGGCTTTTTCAAAAATTTTTTTAATTTCATAATTTTCTTCAAGCCGGCTTGCTTTAGCAATGCTTACCCCAAATTGTTCTAAACGTTTTTTGGCGACCTCAAAATGCTGGTCTGCCAAAATTGTGGTTGGCGCAATAAGCGCTACCTGTTTGTTATTTAAAATTGTTTTAAACGCGGCACGCAGAGCAACCTCGGTTTTTCCAAATCCCACATCGCCTGTTAAAACCCTGTCCATTGGAACAGATCTTTCCATGTCGGAAAAAATTTCCAGAATGGCTTTTTGCTGGTCGGGTGTATCAATGTGTTCAAAATTTGCCACAAACTCATCTTCTTGCTCTGGAAATGTTTGGTAAGGTGGACGTTTTACCAATTTTCTTTTAGCTAAAATTTTGAGAAGTTCTTTGGCAAATTCCACAATATCTTCTTTGGCTTTCTTTTTTGTGATGGACCAAATTGGAGTTCCCAAGCGCGATATCCGCGGAGTTTTGAGTCCTAAATAAGGCGTTATTCGTTGTGTTTCTGTTTTTGGGACAAATAATTTGTCTCCCGCTGCGTATTCAAGAACAAAATCATCTCCGCCAGTTGGCGGATCTTCACCAGCAAAAATTCCAATGCCGTGGTCAATATGAACGACATAATCGCCAATTTGGAAGTTGGAGGTTGGAAGTTGGAGGTTGGAACGAAAAATTTTTTTTTCTTGCCCCTTGATCTTGGACTTTATTTCCTCTGTGTTTATTGTTTCCACCAAATTTCCAGAAAACTCAACTGTGTAAATTTGTTCCGCATTAATTGGAAACACGCGCACCACTCCTCCTCTTTGTGAAAATTCTCCTTTGCGCGAAGTTTCCCAAACCTTGCTATATCCCAATTCGGCGAGTTTGCGCAGAAAATGTGAAAGTTGAATTTGCTGATTTTTTTCTACAACATAAGTATTTCTTTGGTACCAAGGGTTTGCGCTACGCAATTTTGCAATTTCAGTGGAATATGGAAAAACCCCTTTTTCCAAAAACGAGGGGGTAACTGCCACTATCAAAAGTTTTTCAGTTTTTCGTTCCAGCAAAGTAAATATACAGTATCTTGATTTTGTTTTCAATGTTTGCTAATCTGCCCGTAGATTATTTTAAGGTGTTTATGAAAAGAGTAAATGTTGTGCTTTGTGAATCTGAAATCGGACATGTCCTAAGGAAGTGGGAAGATGTTCAATCAGCACAAATTTTAGACATTGAGTACCAAATCTCTTCCAGATCTGCCACAATAACAAAAAAAGATGGCGGGAAAGTATTTTTATTGGTATCAACAAACAACACTTTGATTATCGAAGAATTCGTAGAATTAGAAAATGAATAATAAAATCAAAAACGCCCCGACCGTGGTCGGGGCGATTGTTTAATTAAACTCGCTCATTGCGCGTTCGGGGGAGTCGTTGACGAAAACTTCAAGGGCTTCGGTGGTTTTTTTGAGAACTTTTTTAAATTCCTTTTCTTCCACCGGTTTAAATTTACCAATTATGAATTTGAGTATGTCCGCCGGTTTGTTTTTGCTGGAAATTACGCCGATGCGGATTCTGTAAAAGTTTTTGGTTTTAAGCGCGCGCATTATGGATTCCACCCCTTTGTGTCCGCCAGAATTTTTGCCGTAGGAGATTTTGATTTTTCCCAAAGGCAAGTCCAAATCATCATGAATTACCACAAGATCTTTGTTTTCCTTTTTTGTTTTGTATAATTTTCCCGCCGAAAATCCAGATTTATTCATAAACGTTTCCGGAAGCGCGAGTAAAACCTTTTTATTTTTTGAAATTAAAGAATTAGATTTTTTATCAAATACAAACTCAGGCAAATCATTTTTTTGCGCTAAAAATCCCACCGCCATTCGTCCGGCATTATGCCTTGTGTTTTCATATTCTTTCCCCGGATTCCCGAGACCAATAATTGTTTTCATAATTGACTATGTGAAATGTACTCTTTTATATTTTAAGCTGGCGAGTACTCTTGTTGTTAAACGAAACGCGATAAAAATTCCCAAAACCGTAAGCGATGGAAAAGGAAATTTGTATAGCACAAGGATTAAAGAGGCTAATATTTCTATTATGTTAAATTTTATCCAAGTATTAACGTAAAGTGATTCAGTGTGTGTTGGTTTGTATTCTGTTTTGGCACGCCACAACCATAAAGTATCTATTATTCTAAAACCGATAAAAGACCAGAGAAAATAAGAAATTGTGGTTTGGGTTGTGTAAATAAATAAAAATAGAAAAAACATAATTCCCATTTCCAAGAACCAATCAATTTCCGCTATTGGTGGAAATTTGTGCAATGCCGGCAAAAAGTCGATCCAATAGTCTATGATATCTAGATATACAAAAATAAATGCTATATATTGCCATGATTCCACCAAGTTTGGCCACCATTGAAATCCTAGTCCAAGTATAATACCAATCATGATATCTAAAAATTTCAGTGCAAAACCTTTCATAATTTTAATTATATCTTATTGCGATATTTTTTAAATACGGATATTTGCTCAAATTTTGATTGTTTGTTATATTGAGATTGTTATGTCTTTAGCTACAATAGAAAAACTCAATAAGGATGTTGCAGATTTGAAATGGGATCTCCATCAAATGAAAGAGTTTCTTTTTGCTCCATTAAAGGACTCTGAAGGTGAATATAAAGAATCTTTTGTAAAAAAGATGCTTCTTCGGTCTTTGATTAATGGACCATTTTACCGTTTTTCTGGAAAAGAATCATTTTTAAGTCATGTCCGATCCAAAAAGTAAAATCGTTTATGATAACGATTTTATAAAAGACACGCGTAAACTTCCCATAGAATGTCAAAATAAGCTCGCGGATTTACTTGAAGTTCTGCAAAATGACGCTTTTGATCCACTTTTACATACAAAACCATTAAGTCCTCCGCTTCAGGGGTTATTTTCTTTTCGTATTGTAAGAGATTATAGGGTTGGATTTAAATTTTTATCCAATCACACTATTCAGCTTTTGACAGCAGATAGGAGAGATAAAATCTATAAACGATTGGCAAGAAAGCAAAATTAGCGTATTATAATATCTAATATGGAAGCCGAACAAAAGAAAAATAGCCTTTTTGAATTTGTTAAAATCCTTGTTATATCTCTGGCAATTGTTTTTCCGATACGCGCTTATGTGGCGCAACCGTTTATTGTGGAAGGGGATTCTATGGAACCCAATTTCAGCGACGGAGAATATTTGATAGTTGATGAAATTTCATATAGATTCAAAGAACCACAAAGGGGAGATGTGATAGTTTTTCATCCACCAACAGGGCAGAGAATTTTTTTCATAAAAAGAATAGTTGGTTTGCCTGGTGAAAAAGTTTTGATTGAAAACGGAAAAATAATTTTAGGTGGCGGAAACGAAAGAGTTATTTTGGATGAAAAATATTTACCGGAAGGGCTAAAAACTAATCCCGATTCTTCTTTTAGTCTTGGCGAAAATGAGTATTTTGTTTTGGGCGACAACAGAGACAGAAGCTCGGATTCCAGATTGTGGGGCACACTCAAAAAAGAAAGCATTACTGGCAGAGCTTTTTTGCGTCTCTGGCCGTTGTCAAATTTAGATATTCTAATTATCAACGAATAAGTATTCATATTAATTACTAATTTTTATGTCCAAAAATCCAAAAAAAGAAATAATAAAAACACCCAAAGGCATGCACGATATGTTGCCCGAGGATTTTAAAATTTACGAAAAAATTATAGAAAAATCCAAAGAAATCGCGGAATTTTACAGTTTTATGCCGATTACGACTCTACATCTTGAGTACACCGAACTTTTTGTGCGTCCACTGGGTGAGACAAGCGATGTGGTGGAAAAAGAAATGTACACATTTCGCACAAAAGGGGGAGATTCTCTAACTTTGCGTCCGGAAGGTACGGCGCCCATAATGCGATCGTACGCGGAAAACGGAATGGTTTCGTGGCCTCACCCAGTTAAGCTTTATTATTACGGTTCTTTTTTTCGGCACGAAAATCCACAAAAAGGAAGGCTTCGGGAGTTTCGCCAATTTGGAATGGAGGTTTTGGGTGAAAATGACCCAATAGTTGACGCAACAATTATTAAAATTTCTTTTGTTATTTTGTCAGAACTCGGTTTCAAGGATGTTGTTATACACATAAACAGCATTGGCGATAAAAATTGCAGACCGAATTACAAAAAAGAACTTTTGAACTTTTTTAAAAAGAAATTTAACTACCTTTGCAAGGATTGCAAAAGAAGACACAAAGAAAATCCGTTTCGCCTTTTGGATTGCAAGGAAGAATCTTGCGTGGAAATAAAATCAACCGCGCCGCAAATGATTGATCATTTGTGCGAAGCTTGCAAAGAACATTTTAAACTTGTTTTGGAATTTTTGGATGAAAGTAAAATTCCATATACGCTAGATAATTATTTGGTAAGAGGTTTTGATTATTACAGCAGAACTGTTTTTGAAGCATTTTCTCTCGCGGATGAAAAATCGGCTCTTTGTGGTGGGGGAAGATACGACGATTTAATGGTTTTGTTGGGCGGGAAAGCACTTCCTGCGGCTGGTTGTGCTTTGGGCATTGAAAGAATTATTCACGAGGCAAAAAGAATAGGAATTACTTCTCGCAAAGAAAAGTCCCAAGATGTGTTTTTGATTCAAATAGGTTCAGCCGCCAAAAAAAGAAGTTTTGTTTTGGTTGAAGAATTAAGAAACGCGGGTATATCTGTTTCCGAATCTCTTTCTAAAGATAATTTCAGAGCCCAACTTAAAATTGCATCTAAACTAGAGTCAAAAATTGCTTTGATTATTGGTCAAAAAGAAGCGATGGATGGAACGGTGATTGTAAAAGATATGCTAAACGAGACTCAAGATATGGTGACCCAAGACAAACTGGTAGAAAAAATCAAAAATATTTTAAAAAAGGGAAAATATAAAAAATGATAGATTGTGTTTTTTGCAAAATAGCCAAAAAGGAGGTTTCGGCGGATATATTGCAAGAATCTGACAAAGCTGTTATATTCAAGGACATTCATCCTTCAGCTCCTGTTCATTACTTGGTGGTTCCCAAAAAACACATTTTGTCTGTAAAAGATATATCGCATGAAGACGAAGCGTTGATTGGGCACATTGTGCTAATGGCAAAGGAAGCCGCGGAAAAGTTAAATCTTTCCGGATACAAATTAGTGTTTAACGTAGGGCGGGATGGCGGACAGATAATTGATCATATACATCTTCATATTCTTGGAGGATGGACTAAATAATTATGGTAAAAATAACTAAAAAAGAAAACGAATCCACCGGAAGCCTTTTGAGGCGTTTTTCGCGCGCCGTAAAATTAAGTACTGTTTTAACGCGCGCTCGGGGGCGAAGATATTACGAGCCACCAAAGTCTGAATTTCAAAAAAAGAGAGACGCCTTGCGGAGGATAAAATTATTTAAAGAATTGGATAAACAAAGAAAATTAGGAAAGATTTTGAGTAAATGACTTTAAAACAAAAAATATCCGAAGACCAAAAACTTGCCCTCAAAGACGGGCGTAAAGATGAGCTTTCAACTTTGCGCATGCTTAGTTCCGCCATTGCCAACAAAGAAATTGATTTGAGAAAAAAAGATCTAGGACTTTCGGACAGCGAGGTTTTGGATGTTATAAATTCCGAAGTTAAAAAAAGAAAAGACGCGGTTGTTGAATACAAAAAAGCTGGACGTGAAGAATCCGCGAAAAAAGAAGAGTTTGAACTAAATATTTTAAAAAAATATTTGCCTCCAGAAATTGGAGACGATGATTTGATGAGAATTGTTCGGGACGGAATAAGGGAAACTGGAGCCGCAAGCGCCGCGGATTTTCCCAAAGTTATGAAATCAATTATGCCAACACTCAAAGGTAAAGCCTCCGGCGATCGTATTTCCGAAGCCGTGAAAAAGGAACTTGTGAAATAATGAGTGACAAAATATCTTTCACTAATCTTACAAAAAAACAGATAAAAACCGCGGATTTTGAGCGTATCTATAAAAAGTTATTGCTGGGTTGGGATTTGAGCGTGGTATTTGCGGACACTACGTTCATGAAAAATTTAAATAAAAAATACAGGAACAAAAACAAGGTAGCCAATGTTTTGTCTTTTTTGCTGGATAAAAGGCGAGGGGAGATATTTTTGAACATAGATGAGAAAAAATTGTCTTATCTTTTTACGCATGCTTGTTTGCATCTTTTGGGTTATTCACACAAAACCCAAAAAAACGCAAAAATAATGGAACAAAAAGAAAAAGAGATGGTACAATAAAACCATCTCCTATGAAAAAATCCACTTTTGCAATAGGCATTGATTTGGGTACGGAATCTATAAAAGCCGTGGCTTTGGAATCAAACGAATCTTCTGCTCCAAAGGTTTTGGGAATTGGCGGTTCTATTTCACGTGGTTTCAAAAGAGGTTCAATTGTGGATGTTGAAGAAGCGGCGTTATCCATAAGTGAGGCGCTGATTTCTTTGTCTAAATCTTCCGGTGTTCCAAAAGAAAATATATACGCAGGTGTTGGTGGTTTGGGGATATCGTTCCAAAAGTCAAAAGGACTTGTGGTCATATCCCGCGCGGATGGTGAAGTTTCTAATGAGGACATGAAAAGAGCTGTTTCAGCGAGCGAGGGGGGACTTTCTAGACTGCAGAATAAAGAGATTCTTCACAGGGTCCCGCTTTTGTATAAAGTTGATAGTGAAGAGCCAATTCAAGATCCACTTGGACTTTCTGGAAGCAAACTGGAAGTTGAAACAATGTTTATTACTGCTCAATCCCTGTCTTTAAAGTCTGCCATCAAGACATTTGAAGAATCTGAAACAGAAGTAGAAGAAATGGTCGCAAGTCCATTTGTTTTATCAAAGTCGGTATTGGACAAAAGGGAAATGGAGGTTGGTGTGGTTGTTTTGGACTTGGGTGCCACAACCTCATCTGTTTCGATTTTTGAAGATGGTTTGCCTTATTCTCTTGAAGTTTTACCTGTTGGTTCCTCACACATCACGCAAGATATAGCGGTTGGTTTTCAAATAGATTTGGACGAGGCGGAAAAATTAAAACTTGATTTTAAGCCGTATAATAAATCATTAAAAAAAGATGAAATGACGCAAGGAAAATATTCCTCAAAAAAACTTTCAGATATAATAGAAGCTAGATTTGACGATATTTTTGAACTTGTTGAAAAGCATCTAAAAAAAGTTGATAGATTTGGGCTTTTGCCCGCCGGTGTTGTGATAGTTGGCGGAGGAGCAAATTTCCCGGGCGTAGAGGAGTTAGTAAAAAATTATCTAAAACTTCCGGCAAAAGTAGGATTTCCAATACACATTGATGAAAGAAAGGAGCTTGTAAAAAATCCGGCATGGTCTACCGCAGTTGGTATAGCTCTTTATGGTTTAGAAAATTCAAAAAATCAATTTATGCGCGGACGTTCAGGATCTTTCCTTCGCTGGCTTCGTACCTTTTTGCCGTAGTTTTTTATTTTTTGTCAATATTGCGTGTCTTTGTCCGTTATGCGAGATTTATTGCATGCCACACGTAAAACCAGAAATTGAATCATTCGCCAAAATTAAGGTTGTAGGAGTGGGCGGATCTGGAAAAAATGCCGTAAATCATATGGTGGAATCAAAAGTCCGCGGTGTTGAATTTATCGCGATAAATACCGACGCGCAAGACTTGCACGCAAGTTTGGCGCATAGAAAAATAAGAATTGGTAAGGGACTTACTCGTGGACTTGGCACCGGAATGAATCCAGAACTTGGTCGGCAGGCGGCAGAAGAAACAAAAGATGAAATTCAAGAAGCTCTCAAGGGTTCTGATATGGTTTTTATAACTTGCGGGCTTGGGGGAGGCACAGGTACCGGAGCTTCTTCGGTGGTGGCGCATACCGCGAAAATGGGCGGAGCGCTGACAATTGGTGTTGTAACAAAACCTTTTGCTTTTGAAGGCAACGAGCGTTCCCGACTTGCCGAAGCCGGACTTTTGCGTTTGCGTGATGCTGTAGATGCGTTGATTGTAATTCCAAACGATAAACTTTTGACTATAGTATCAAAAGAAACTCCGTTTCTTTCGGCATTTGCGATGTGTGACGAGGTTTTAAAAAACGCGGTTCGCGGAATTTCCGAACTTATTACAAAGCCGGGAATAATTAACGTGGACTTTGCCGATGTTCGCGCTGTTATGCAAAGTGCGGGTTCCGCGCTCATGGGTATAGGTTATGGTAGAGGAGAATTTAGAGCGGAAGACGCGGCAAAATCTGCCATAAATTCTCCACTTTTGGATGTTTCAATAAACGGAGCAAAAGGAGTTTTGTTTGCGATTTCAGGAGGCAAAGATCTTACAATGTGGGAAATTCAACAGGCTGCTAAAGTTATAACAGCCTCAATTGATCCTGACGCTAAAATTATTTTTGGAGCAATTGAAGACGGTTCTCTTAAAAAAGGAGAAATAAAAATAACTGTGATTGCCACAGGATTTCCTAATGGACATAATTTCAAAGCCCGTTCGCTTTTTGGGACAGATTTGAGGAAAGAGCAGAAAAGTTTGTCTCAAGAACAAAAAGACACAAACGAAGAAACAGAATCCGAACAATCGGAACTAGACTCAATTCCCGCATTCTTGCGAAGACAGAAGAAGTAAAAAATTGTCAACAGATATGCACAAGTATTTTTGTTGTCTGGAAGGTAGGATAAAAGTATGAGAGACGAATTCAACGAGGCATTGGGCCTTGGACTAACTTCAAAAACTTTCTTTAGGGCGCCTGAAAAAATCGGCGCCTTAAATAATCAAATTCAAGATGAATTGGACGCTTTAAATTCAAAAAATAAAGGGCTTGTTATAAAAAATTATTTTTCAAAAAAAGATATTCATCCATACGATGAAATAGAGTGGGAAGCGCGCGACGCAAAAATTTCTTCTGCCAAAGGCGAAACAATTTTTGAGCAAAAAGGCGTTGAAGTTCCCAAATTTTGGAGTCAAACCGCCACCGATATTGTCGCGGAAAAATATTTCACTGGACATGTGGGGAAACCTGGGCGCGAAGTTTCTGTTAAAGAATTAATAAATAGGGTGGCTGATACAATAACCACTTGGGGGATTAAATCAAATTATTTTGAATCTTTGGATGACGCTCAAATTTTCAACAGAGAATTGAAACATCTTCTGGTAAATCAAAAAGGCTCTTTCAACTCGCCTGTCTGGTTCAATGTTGGAGTTGAAAAAAAACCACAATGTTCCGCTTGTTTCATTTTGTCTGTTACGGACGACAAAGAATCAATATCCGAATGGTATAAAACAGAAATGTTTATATTTTCCGGTGGATCCGGTAGTGGTATCAATGTTTCGCCATTGCGTTCTTCTTTGGAAAATATTTCAAACCGTGGAAAATCTTCCGGTCCCGTATCTTTTATGAAAGGCGCGGACGCCATTGCTGGTACCATAAGATCTGGCGGAAAAACAAGGAGAGCCGCCAAAATGGTAATTTTAAACGCGAGTCATCCGGATATAGAAAGTTTTATAGTTTGCAAATGGAAAGAAGAAGAAAAAGCTAAAAAGTTGATTGCCTTGGGGCATGATGACGCGATAGACGGTGAAATTTATACGAATATTTTTTTTCAAAATGCCAACAATTCCGTCCGTGCGACCGACGAGTTTATGAATGCCGTGGAAGAAGACGGCGAGTGGGAGCTAAAGTATGTAAAAACAGATGAAATAGCACGCAAAATCCGCGCGCGGGATTTGATGCGTCTTATATCTGAAGCGGCTTGGCATTGCGCGGATCCCGGAATGCAATTTGATAGCACAATCAACAAGTGGCACACTTGTCCGGTGACTGGTCCGATCACTGCTTCAAATCCATGTTCCGAATATATGCATTTGGATAATTCCGCTTGTAACTTGGCGTCGCTTAATCTTCTTAAATTTTTAAAATCATCAGGAGAGTTTGATATTGAGTCATACAAAAAAGCTATTCGCGTATTTATAATCGCCCAAGATATTATTGTGGGGCATTCTTCGTATCCGACCGAAAAAATTGAAAAAAACGCGTATGATTACCGCGAGTTGGGTCTTGGTTATACAAATTTAGGGGCTCTTTTGATGCGTTGGGGGTATCCATACGATTCAGACGCGGCAAGGGCTCATTGCGCGATTTTAACCTCTGTTTTAACCGGAGAAAGTTATGCGGTGTCCGCTGAAATCGCCAGAGTAAAAGGTCCATTTGCTGGATACGAAAAAAATAAAATACATATGTTGAATGTGATAAAAATGCATGGAGAAGAAGCAAAAAAAATTGATAAAAAATTTGTGTTGCCACACATGTGGGAATCCGCTCAAGAACCTTGGAAAATCGCGTACATGGAAGGACAAAAATACGGTATAAGAAATTCACAGGCGACGGTTTTGGCGCCTACCGGAACTATTTCTTTTATGATGGACGCGGATACCACTGGCATTGAGCCGGGTTTTTCATTGATTGCGTATAAAAAAATGGTGGGTGGAGGTTTTTTGAAAATTATAAATCAATCTGTTTCTTACGCGCTTTTGAATTTGGGATATTCGCAAAATGAAACTCGTGAAATAATGGAATATATTTTAGCAAATGACACAATTGAGGGCGCGCCATACATAAAAGAAGAGCATATGAATGTTTTTGATTGCGCCACAAACGCAAAAAAAGGAGTTCGTTCAATTCATTATTTGGGGCATGTGCGTATGATGTCTGCGGCACAGCCATTTATTTCTGGTGCGATTTCTAAAACTGTCAATTTGCCGGAGTCTGCGACAGTGGAAGATGTAACGAATACTTATATGGACGCTTGGAAAATGGGACTCAAAGCAATTGCGATATATAGAGATAACTCAAAAGGATCTCAACCTTTGAATACTTCCAAAACAAAAGGTTCAAATCAGGACGAAGTTTCTACCCCAGCTCCAAAAGAAGTCGGAAGGCGCAAACTTCCGGCCGATGTAAAATCAATTCGGCATAAATTTTCTATTGCTGGGCATGAGGGATACATTCATTGTGGTCTTTACGAAGATGGTTCTTTGGGAGAAGTGTTTATAAGGGTGGCAAAAGAGGGTTCTACAACCGCTGGTCTTTTTGACGCGATTGGTATTTTGATGTCGGTTTCTTTGCAATCCGGAGTGCCGGTAAAAACAATAATTCAAAAGTTTATTCATTCGCGGTTTGAACCCATGGGCTATACGGAAAATAAAGATATTTTGACTGCTAAATCAATTACAGATTACATAGCTAAGTTTCTGGCTTTGAAGTTTTTATCAAAAGAAGAACAGATGGAAATGGGAATTTATTCTTCAAACCACGAAGAATCTTCGGTTGCGGAAAATGAAACAAAAGTATTGCCTCAAATACAAGCATTGCCGGAAGCCAATATTGAAATGTCGAATTCACCAGTCGGCGGACGAAATGTAGAAATATTAACATCTAAAGCGACAATTTTTTCATTCCAAGACGCTCCATCTTGTCGTTGTGGTTCACTCATGATTCGCACGGGTTCGTGTTACACTTGTCCATCTTGCGGAGAAAACATTGGCAGCTGTTCGTAATAAAAAATTTTCTATAACCCTTCAACTTTTTCTATTTTGTTTGGTCCGTTGAATTTTGTATTTATATAAGTTACTCTTTGGATAGATTTTGAACGTTGAAAATGAGGTGAATTATGAGGAAACTGTTGTTTTTGATGATTGTTGTTTTGGTATTGTTGCCGATTGAGGCTTTGGCGCAAACGGATGAATTTGGTCCTTTTGGAAAAAACAAGGTTGTATATGAAAAATCTTTGCAGAATTTTTACCAAAGTGAGCATTTTGAAGTTTGGCATTCTCTTGATTTGAACGATTTTTCCCAAAAAAAATTTTTTGAAGAAACTTTGTCTATTTTGGAAAGTGCTCATTTATCTTTGAGTATTCTTTTTAACCTTGAAATAAAAGAAAAAATTCCGATCATGATGTACAAAACCCATAGTGAGTTTGAAAGTACAAACATAACTATGGAATTTTTACCGGAAGGAGTCGGCGCTTTTGTTGAAAACGAAAAAAATAGAATGGTGCTAAAAGCCGATTTTTCTCTTCCACTCATGAAATCAATGGTTGTCCACGAACTTGTGCATAGTTTTCAGTTCAGTATTCTCAAAAGAGGTTTTTTAAATAAAACTACTGGCACATTACCGTTTCCCAATGGATTTATAGAGGGTGGAGCTGAATTTATCGCCTCTCTTTATGTCCCGCATACTCGTGATGATTTAAGACGAATTAATCAACGCACCGATGCTGGAAATCCAGAGTTGTTTTTGCCGACTTGGGAAAGATTTATGTCTGATCAAGCAGACCCTTATGGGCAATGGGCAATGGTTTTTGAATTTTTGGAAGAAAAATATCATGTTGGAGTTGAGTTTAAGACAAAAGGTATAAAAAGTTCCGGAAAGAATCTTGGAAAGCTGATTGAAGAACTAACCAATGGAGATATTCCGGATCCGCAAAAAAATCCAGAATTGTTTGATAGAAAACACAGAGATTTTTGGAGCAACAAATACGCCCAAGAAATGAGATTAAGCCAGAAGCCTTACGAAAATGAAAAAAGTTTTTCAGGAACAAACATAACCAATAGTAAATTACCATTCGGAATTTTGTCTTTTACCTTTTCTTCAGATGGAAAAGATGTTGCGGTTCTGTCTCCTCAAAAAAATGGTGTTTCGGTTATAACTTATGCTTTGTCTGGTGGTACTGATTCAAAAATAAAAAATTTGACTTCACATTTTCCACCAAACGATTTTGAGTATGTTATTTCCCAGCGCGGAAATACTTGGCCGTTTAATGGTGGGGATATTGCGTGGTCGCCCGTTAGTCAACAAATCGCGTTCTTTGCTAGAAAAGGAAGAGATCACGAATTATTTTTGGTTGATGCGGACAAAGAAAATAAGTTTACCAAAATTAAAATTCCATATGACCAATCTTTTTCCCCCACTTTTAGTCCGGACGGAAAGAAAATTTATTTTTCAGCGTCTCAAAACGCAACCCGCGATATTTATGAATTTGATTTTTTGACACAGGAATTTAAAAATTTAACTCAAGATTCAAATTTTGACACTGCCCCTGCAATATCACTAAACGGAAAAATTATCGCATATGTTGCGTTTGATGGAGATTTTCAAAAGTTATTTTTGCTTGATTTGGAAACAATGAAAAAGCGTCAGCTGACATTTAATAGGCACAATGAAGATTCTCCGTATTTTTTGGATGATCATACTATTGTTTTTACTTCTGATGAAAGAAATAGCGCTTGGAATATTGTTACTATTGATATTGAAACAAAAGAAGTAAAGCAATGGACGGAATTTTTTGGAGGAACTTTTTTGCCAAAACCAATTCCTGATTCTTCTGGAGAAATCGCGGCGATAGTTTTTTGGCCGTATGACCAGTTTAGAAATCAAATATACAAAAATTTTGAAATTTATAGTTTGAAATTTAAGGAACCCCTGTATTCTTATACTGAAGAAAAAAGAGCGGAAAACATGGTTTACGCTTGGAGACCATTTAATTTATTTTCTAGTGTTATTGATGAGAATCAAATAAAAAATAAAACTGTTCCTCCTAAAAGATGGAAAATGTCCGAAGGAGAAGTAAGTTTGGGGTTAAGTAATTATTGGGGAATGTTTGGTTATGGATTGAAAGGAATTTCGGATATTAAAGAAAACAATCTTTTTCAAATTGGATTTGCGTTTAATGGAAGTTATTTTAGATTGATAGATTTTAGTTATTTGAATCGCGAAAAGCGTTTGAATTGGGGTTTTGATTTTTATAACCACAAGTTACCACTTCAATATCTAAAATGGGATCCGATAAAAGGTTATGCCAATCAAACATTGTTCAATTATACTGTTGGAGACGAAATTGGCGGGGATGTTTTTGGGAGTTATCTCTTCGGTAAATTTACAAGAGTTGAAACAGGGTTTAGTTTTGAAAAGAGAAATTTTGAAGTATTTATTGACGATTCTGTTATTGAGGAATCTCCAGAATATTTTAGTGACACAGATAAACAGTTTTATAACTTTTTCAAAAATTCTAAAGGTTTCAATGCTAGTTTTTCCACTTCTTTTGTAAGAGATACTGTTTTGTATTCTTACGCTACCCAAGGACCAATTCATGGTAATGCCGCAAGATTTAACTTTGAAGTTGCCCCTCCTTTGGGATTTAAAAATACCAAGGGTTATACAACCTTTTCTTTTGACTACAGGAGATATAAAAGGTTAAGTGAAGGAAGTTTATTGGCGTTTAATGTGCGTGGTCTTCAAAGTTCACGTGCGATGGGCGATTATATTATTATGGGTGGAGATGCCACTCTCAAAACTTACCCATTTGGATATCTTGCTGGAAATCAAGTTGTTTATGGAAGTGCGGAATTGCGTTTTCCTTTTATTGATGCCGTTGTTTTTCCCGGTGGAATTGCCTTGGGACCAATAAGAAGTTTTTTGTTCGCGGATTACGCTCTTGCGAAATTCAGCAACGAAAAATTTCCAGTTCAAAAGGGTGTGTCATTGGGAATTGGCGCTCAGTTCGCTGGTCTCAATTATGTATTTGCTTGGAGAGAGTTGGAAAAATTCAAAAAACGAGTTCCAGATTTCTACATATCAAAAGGTTGGAATTTTTAAAAAAATAATCCATTTAGGTGTTGGACACCTAAATGGATTTTATTTATCTCTTTATTTCTTCAATCCAAGAATTGTATTTTTGATTATTTTTTATGTAAATACTTGCTTTTACTATTTCACTCTCGAGTGTTATTGGTTTTGATTCAAAAAAGAAAAATGAGTTTTTTTCGGTAATTTTTTGTTTTGTGGACACAATATTTATATTGTGTTCCTCTTCGTGTTTTTGATCTTTATCCCAAACAATTGTTTTTATAAACAATTCCGAAACAAGTTCGTTGTTTTTTAAAATCCAATCAAGATCCTCGTGTTTTATTTCTAATTTTAAAATTAATTTATCGTTTGTTATTTCGTAAGAAAATTCGGCTGGAATTGTTGAATTAAAACTGTTTGCAACTACAATTTCTTCTGTTTTCGGGGTTTCAGTTTTTATTTTTGGAGCCAATTCTTTTGCTATTTCTGAAGCTGGTTTTGGCGGTTTTAATGCCTTATCTGGTGTTATATTTGAGTTATCAGAAAAAGAAATCATGGAAATAAGAAATATTTCACCCTCATTTTGTATTAATTCCTCATAGACCGCATCTAATTCTACAAAGTCTTTTGATATTTCTTCTATAGCTATCCAGCCATTCCATTGTGGCCAAAAAATTACATATTGGATTGAGTTTTTTTGATAAAAAAGGAATCTATACCTGTGTTTTCCGTTTTCATCTCCATAAATCCAAACCATTAAATTAACAAAAGTGTGCCCTTCAATTTTTTTTGTGAAGTCAGGAGCGCCGTGTAGCATATAAATTTTTGCCGGATCTCCTTTAAATCCATCACTTGCTTTAAACGCAAATCCAGCCGTATCCATGTTTTGAAACAGAACCTCTTTTTCTATGTCTTCGACTCTTTTCTCAAGCAATGTTTTATATTCATTTTCAGAAGTTGATGGGTCTGTGTCGCGTTTTTGCCAAAATGTATCTATAAAAATTTGGCACTCTCCCAATGTTTTTATTTCTTTAAATTCATTTTTTTCGTTTTCCGAAAAATGCATATAAAATTTTGAGTAAAAGTTTTCCTCACACATTTTTATTGTGTCGGTTTCAGCATACTTCATAAGAACCTTTTTTGCGCATCCGTTTAAAATTAGTAAAAAGACAATTAAAATAAAAACCTTTATTTGGTGTCTCATTTTTCGCCTCCTAAATGGCTCATATTTAACCTTAAAATATGATAATTTTCTTTAAGAGAAAATTTGAATCCCAGAAGCAAATCCTCTTCGCTAACGAGTTCTCTTTTTATTGTTTTGTCGTTGGTTGATTCAAATATCCACTTACCCTGCTGGTTTAAAAGCCAGTTTTCAATTGGACCCAGAAGAATCGTTTCTCCGGTTCTTAGATCTTTTGACTCCCGCCATTTTATAAGTAAAATAGTATCTGAAAATTTTATCATTTCTTTTAGTTTTTCTTGTTTTACTTTTTGAAAATAATTTTCTGCCACCACCATTTCGTCACGAGTATTTTCCGCGGATTGTAGTAATTGCGGAACAAATGTCAAAGGAGGATATTTTGAAACCATAAAAACAAATTCGCTTTCCAATTCTGGATTTTGAAGCACTCGGAAGGATCCAACAATAGACGTTGCCGTCATTGTTTTTTCTCCAGATTTTATAACATTTTTCAATTCTAAATGTATTTCGGTCACCTTTTTCCATCCATTTACGGATGGAGGGTTGTTTGGACCCTGTTGTATCGGCAATAGGGCTGGTTCTTGCAATAAAAACATTGCTAAAATCAGTATTTTCATTGTTTGGTCACCTGTTGTCAAATAACGCTTCTTATACAATAATCTAGTTTAAAGATTTTTGAAAGAGTGTTTTATGGATGAGGGGGGATTTACTTTTTTTAATAAAATGCTATACTATAGTAGTTCTTTGCTGGATAGCCGTTCTGAATTATTAATATATTGAAATTTTGATATATCAATATTTTTGGAAAGGAAAGTCCGAACACCCCTTTGACCTTGGTCAAAGGAAGTAGGTAGCGGCTAACAGCCGCCGTGACCGGGAAAGTGCCACAGAGACAATACCGCTGACGTCATCATTTTTGGCCTAAAGCCAAAAAAGTTGATAGAGCAAGGGTGAAAAGAGTGAGGTAAGAGCTCACAGTTCCGGTGGGTAACCATCGGGAAAGGAAAACCCTATCTGGTGCAACCTCGAAAGAGGGCTAGAGGTTGAGAGTAATCTCAATCCCAGACAGATGGCTATCCCCCGACCTCGGTCGGGGACAGAATTCGGCTTATAAGCAAAGATACCAAACACTCCGATTTGATCGGGGTGTTTGTGTTTAATCCTCCAACACTTTGATTACCAATTTTCTTGAAGCCCTTTTACGGCCAAGTTTTTTCATAAGTTCATCTATTTGATCAAGAGCGTAGACCCTATAGTTGTTTATAGGATGCCTAGTGGCTTCAAATTTTTTGGAATTATCCCAGTTTCTAAGCGTAAGTTCAGCTACTCCTATTATTTTTGCCGCTTGTTTTATGGTTAGGTATTGCTTGTTTTTCATTTGTTTTTATTGTATTTAATCCTGTCCATAATTGCAAAATATAAATATGTGATTATAATTAATTTTATGAATACAACTTATAATGAAGATAGATTTTATAAACTTGCTCAATGGTCAATTTTACTTCTTGTTTTTTTGTTGCCTTTTTGGTTTTTACCCACAACCTTGGTGCCCGTTGAATTTAATAAGGTTTTGCTTGTTTCCGCGCTTGTCATCGCTTCTTTTATTTTTTATTTAACCCATGCTATTTTACGCGCGAAAATTACCGTGGTTTCGCACAGGGTTCTACTTTTTTTTATCGCAACTCTTTTGTTTTGGTTTTTATCGTCAATTTTTTCAGGTATCGGACCCCAATCTATTTTTGGGGTGGGTGCGGAGACCACAAGTTTTTTTAATGTTTTTATTTTATTTTTGCTTTCATGGCTCATTGCTGTTTTGTTTTCAGACACAGTTTCACTTAAAAAATTATTTTTCTTTTTTTCAGCGGGTTTCGTTGTTTTTGCCTTGTTTATTATTTTTTCAATTTTTGGTTTAGGAAAATTTTTGGGTGGAGTTTTTGTTAATCAAAATTTTAATACAATAGGTTCTTGGAATAGCATTGGTTTGGCTTCTGGTTTTTTCTTGATGATGATTTACGCTTTTTTGGCGCAAGGTTCAGACGGAAAAAAAAGATGGATTTTGGGTGTTTTGTTCGCGATCTTTCTTTTTATAATGGCTGTAATTAGTTTTCCGCTCTCTTGGGCCTTTTTGGGCTTTTTTGCCTTAGTTTATTTAAGTTATGCGATATGGAGGCGACATGTTGATGGTTTCGCACTCCTTTTGAGTATATTGCTTTTATCTTTGTCTGTTTTTGGATTTACTTTTAAATCCGTTGTTCCAAATATTCTTAGTGTTTCTTCTCCTGTTGAGGTTGGGGTTTCGCATGGCGCGACATTTCGCGTTGTAAAAGACGCTCTAAAAGATAATATTATTTTTGGAAATGGACCAACTTCTTTTAGATATATTTGGGATTCTTATAAGCCGGCTGATGTTAATCGCACTGTTTTTTGGGCTTCCAGATTTGATGCTGGTTCATCGTATCTTTTGAGTCTTTTGGGGGAGGTTGGCATGGTTGCTTGGATTTTGTTTTTGGGTTTTCTCGCCTATTTGTGGTATCTGGGACTTAATTTGGTTAGTGTTGTGGCAAAAAAAGAAAATTTGTTTTTATCTTCGTTTTTCTTGTTTAGTTATACGGTTTTAATGTGGATGTTTTTTCCCGTTGGATATACTCTTTTGGTGTTTGGATTTTTGAGTATTGGTTTTCTTTTGGCGTCTTTGCGTATTGGGGGTTTGATTAAAGTTTATGATATTTTGATTTTTGGAGAAGGTTCTATGGGTTTTGTTTCCGCCATGGCCATGGTTCTTTTGATGATTGCCGGAATTTTCGGATTTTACGTGGCGGGTTCAAAATATGTTGGACAGGTTCTTTTTTCACAAGCTGCCAAGGCTTTTTCGGAAAACAATCTTGATCTTGCTGAAAAAAAGCTGGTTTCAGCTTCGCGCGTTGATAGCAGAAATAGTGTTTATATGAATTCTTTTTCACAAATTTATAACATTAAATCTCAACTTGTTTTGCAAGACCGCGCGACTCCCGCCGAACTTTTGAATTCCAGATTCAAAGACGCATTAGATGGGTCAATAGCCACCGCGCAGGAAGCAATTAGGCTATCGCCCATGGATTTTGAAAATTACAGATCTTTGGGAAATATTTATCGTTTTCTTGTTTCAATAAATGCCGAAGGATCGCGCGACGCGGCAATTGTTCAATTTGACGAAGCACTTAAAAGATCACCCAAAAACCCTTCTCTTTTTAGAGACAAAGCTTTGGTTTATATTTCGGAAGCTGTAAATAAAAAAGACAATTCTTTGTTGGATATGGCACAAAAAGAATTGGAAAAAGCAATTGAATTGAAACCAGATTATGCCGCTGCGCATTTTCTTTTGGCGCAAATTTTTGACGCAAAAGGAGATTCGGCAGGAGCAATAAAAGGAGGTGAGGCGGCGGCGCTTATTTCTCCCAACGATGTTGGCACCTTATTTCAATTAGGACTTCTTTATCACAAAGCTAACAGACTTAAAGACGCTGAAATTGTTTTAAAGAGAACGGTTTCCATAAATCCTAATTATTCCAATGCTCGTTATTTCTTGGGTTTGATTTATGATAAGACCAAAAGAAAAAACGACGCAATCGCGGAGTTTGAAAAAATTTCCACTTTAAACCCAGGAAATGAAGAAATAGAAAAGATTTTGTCTAACCTCAATTCCGGAAAAAGCGCACTTTTTGGCATATCTCCTCCAGGACCCTCTCCGGATGAACGAAAAGAAACCCCAATCAAAGACGGTTCCGTTCGCTCTTTTTTGGGGCAATAATGGCAAATGATAAAAGTTTTCAACATATTTAAAAAAAATGTCTCAAGTATTCATCATGCCGCTTTTTGGTTGGGATTTTTCGCGATTATTTCTGGGTTTCTGGGTCTTTTTAGAGACAGACTTTTGGCTGGAGAATTTGGTGCTTCTCGGATTTTGGATATTTATTATTCCGCCTTTAGAGTACCGGATTTTTTATATACTTTAATGTTGTTTATGACATCTGCCACCGCTATAATACCCTTGTTTGTTGAACGGTGGGAAACCGGAAAAGAAAAAGCCGCGGATTTTTTTGGTTCACTTATGTTGTTTTTTTCTTTCACAGTTTTTATTTTTTCAGCAGTCTTTTTTTTGTTCATGCCGCAAATTATAGAATTTTTGTTTCCAGGGTTTTCAATAAATGATAAACAAACAGTTGTTTTTTTGAGTCGGATAATGCTTTTTTCACCAATATTTTTGGGTTTTTCAAACTTGATTTCCGGTGTAACTCAAACGTTTAAGCGTTTTTTTGCTTTTGCGTTAAGTCCTGTTTTTTATAATTTAGGAATAATTATAGGTTTTTTTATTTTTGTTCCTATTTTTGGCGTAAATGGATTAGTGTTTGGTGTGATATTGGGAGCTTTTTTGCACATGGGCATTCAGATCCCATCTTTAATTGGTATTGAGTTAAATTTTGGGTTTAAGAAATTTAATTTTTCCGATATAAAAAAAGTGGTTTTAATTTCCGTACCAAGAACAGTTGGACTTGCTGTCAATCAAATTTCCATTATGGTTTTTACTGTTGTTGCTTCCACTTTATCTTCCGGTTCTATAGCGGTTTTTAATTTGGCGCAAAATTTGGGTTATATTCCCGTTACTGTAATCGGACTTTCTTATAGTGTTGCTGCTTTTCCTGCTTTGTCTTCTTTTTCGTTGCGGAAAGAGAAGAATGAATTTTTGGAACATTTTTCATCTGCTTTCAGGCATATTGTTTTTTGGACTTTACCTTTTTCCGCGCTTGTTTTGATTTTGCGCGCGCAGATTGTAAGGGTGATTTTGGGAAGCGGAGCGTTTTCATGGCAGGACACAAGGCTTACAGCCGCGTCTCTTTTTTTGCTTTCGCTTTCGGTGGTATTTCAAAGCCTTTTTTTGCTTTTGGTAAGATCTTTTTACGCGGAGGGAGAAACTAAAAAAACTTTGGTTGTAAATATTGTTTCTATGGCTACAAGCATTGGGATCATGTTTTATTTTCTGAAACTTCTTGAACCACTTTCTCCGTTTGCTAATACTTTGTCCGCTCTTTTGGATATTTCTGATATTGTGGATATAAGAGTGTTGGCTTTATCTATTGGAATTTTGATTGGAAGCGCTTTAAATTTTGTATTACTCTTGTTTGTTTTTAAAATGACTTTTGGATGGTTTCCAATAGGAAAAACGCAAAAATCTCTTTTTCAAATATTTTTGGGAAGTTTGGTTGGTGCGCTGATGGCGTATTTTGGACTTAACATTTTTTCTTCAGTTTTTAACCTGCATACTTTTAGTGGTATATTTTTGCAAGGGTTTTTTTCTGGTATTTTGGGAATTTTAGCTATCTGCGCGGTTTTGTATTTCACAAAAAACAAAGAATTTTTTGAAGTTTTGGAAAGTTTTAAAACCACTATTTGGCGCGACCGTATTCCCGCCCCTGAACCCGAAAAATTACCATGAAAAATATAAGAAATTTTTGTATTATCGCGCATATTGACCATGGGAAATCCACGTTGGCGGATAGAATGTTGGAGTTGACCGGAACGATTGAAAAAAGGAAAATGCGCGAACAGTTTTTGGATAAAATGGATTTGGAACGAGAGCGCGGAATTACAATAAAAATGCAACCAGTGCGAATGAACTATAAACTAGGGACTACAAACTATCAACTAAATTTAATTGATACCCCCGGGCACATAGATTTTCAGTATGAAGTTTCGCGCGCGCTTATGGCAGTTGAGGGCGCCATTTTGCTTGTTGACGCCACCAAAGGCGTGCAGGCGCAAACTCTTGCCAACCTTGAACTCGCGCGGAAAAACAAACTCACGGTTATTCCGGTTGTAAACAAAATTGATATAGCTGGCGCACGCGTTGAGGAATCCACCGAAGAATTGATTGAACTTTTGAATGTTGAAAAAAAAGATATTTTTTTTGTTTCTGGAAAAACTGGAGAAGGAGTGGAAATGTTGCTTAATGCGATTGTGGAAAAAATTCCCGCTCCACAGTCTGCGTTTGTCGGCACAAAGTCCGCGTCAGTCTGCGCTTTGATTTTCGACTCATTTTATTCTTCGCACAAAGGAGCGCTTGCCCATGTGCGTGTTTTTGATGGTGGTATCAGGGCGGGGGATACGGTTAATCTTTTCCATAAAAAAATTAAATTTAAACCAATTGAGGTTGGCATTTTTTCACCAGACTTGTTAAAGACCGAAGCGCTTTTGAGCGGTGAAATTGGATATATCGCGACAAATTTAAAAGATCCGTCCATGGTGAGGGTTGGCGATACCATTGGAGAAAATCCACTTTCTGGCTATGAAGAACCAAAACCAATGGTGTGGGCGAGTATTTTTCCGGAACACTCTGATGACTTTCCAAAACTTTATGACGCCCTTTTAAAATTAAAACTTAACGATGCGGCGCTTTCTTTTGAAGTGGAGGGCTCAAGGATTTTTGGCAGAGCGTTGCGTGCGGGATTTTTGGGGCTTTTGCATTTGGATATAACAATAGAAAGGATAACGCGAGAATTTGGAATAAATGTGGTTGTGGCTTCTCCGAGCGTGGAATATGAAGTTATATCTGGAGACGGAACAAGAAAAATCGTTAGAAACACGGAAATGTTTTCTGAAAGTGGAAAGGTAAAAGAAATTCAAGAACCTTGGTTTTCGGTCCATATTTTAGAAAGGACGGAAGATATTAGTTCTACGCTTGATTTGATACAAAAAAACAAAGGAGAACTTTTGGAAACAAAAACAATGCCTAGTGCGAGAGTGATGTTACGCTGTGTTATTCCGCTTCGGAAACTGGTTTCTAATTTTTTTGACAATTTAAAAAGCGTAACACAAGGATACGCTTCCATGAGTTACGAATTTAAAGAAAACAGACCGTCCGACATTGTAAAATTAGACGTGTTTGTGGCAGAGGAAGAAGTTTTGCAGTTCGCCAAATTGATTAGTCGGGACGAAATTGAATTTGAAGCAAGAAGGACAGTTGATAAGCTTCATGAAATTCTACCAAGACAGCTTTTTGCGCTTAAAATTCAAGCGGGGTCCGAAGGAAAAATTATTGCGTCACGGACTCTTTCGGCAGTTGGGAAAAATGTTACCGCTAAATTATACGGAGGAGATAGAACCAGAAAAATGAAACTTTGGAAAAAACAAAAAGAAGGCAAAAAACGCCTGCAAGAACACGCCTCGGTTGATATCCCCCACGATGTATATTTGAAGATGATAAAGAGGGACTAGAGCGGGGGATTATAAATACGGTACCACCAAAAACGCGATCATAGAGATTGCCACAAGTATGGAGATTATATTCCAAATTATTTTTACTTTCTTTTTGTTTTGAAGCATGGTATAAAAATTATACAATGGTACTTCGAGAATTTCAAGAAAAAAAGATCGCTCGTAGGTTGATTTTTTCTGCGCCGGTGCTCGTTGTTGTTTTGGCACTTTCATTTTGGATGATTTACGGGGTGGTTTCCGCTTTTGTAACTTTGCGAGAACTTTCTGGAAAAAACCAAAAATTATCTCAAGATTTAGAGGAGATAAAAAAATCGCGAAAAGTTGTTGAAGAAAAAGTCAATATTATGGATACAGAGTACGATATTGATTTTGAGGCAAGAAAGAATTTTAATTTGAAAAAACCCGGAGAAGAAGTTATATTATTTGTTGAAGAATGACAAAAAATAAAAAAATTATAATTTTTGTTTTAGTAGTTTTGTCCGCGTCTATTTTCGTGGGTTTTAGGTTTGTTCCTGTGCTTTCTGTGCAAGGCAAGAGAGCTAGTTATTCCGAGTTTTTAAAAATAAGGAGTGCCATTGAAAAGACTAACTTTATTTCCAAAGACAAAATTCCCGGAGATTTAAACTCTGTGGCAATGATGAATCTTATGGAGCAGGAATTTCTGGATATTTTAATAGACAGTGTTGATCACAATTTAAAATCAAAGGCGGAAGATATTGTCGCGGAAGCAATCGCGAAAACACCGGATTTATCTTTGGATAATGTTTCGGAAGAGCTTTATGGTTTGAGTTCGGTGGATTTTAAGAAATTGGTTTTATTGCCACAGGCAAAAAGAGACCTCGTGGAAAATTATTTCAAAAAAAATAATCAAGATATAATTCAAGCGTGGACGTCTTTGTATGGCACCGCTTCCGTAAAAATTTACTATCCAGGGTACTATTGGGACACAAAAGAATACGCGGTAAAGAAAAAATAATTTTGCGGAATTAGTATAATGGCAATATGCGACCTTCCCAAGGTTGAGACACGGGTTCGATTCCCGTATTCCGCACAAATTTACTTTTTTTGTTTGTTGTGCTATAAAAACTGATAGATAAATTGAAAAAAGGAGTGTCATTTGTTTCAAAAATTTGGGTCCGCCTTAGCTACATTTTTTGTTTTGGCTATTTTCTTTAATAGTTGGAAACTGTCTTTATTGTTAATGTTAACTATTGCTGTTCACGAGTATGGTCATATTTTTGCCGCGAAACTTGCTGGGATTAAAACAAAAGGTTTTTATTTTTCCATTTTAGGAGGATTTACTCAATTTGATTCCGATCCAAAAGACGCGTTTTCTTACGGTTATATTGCCCTTTGCGGACCAGCCATTGGCTCATTGCTTGCGATACCATTCGGTATTCTTTGGCAAATAAGTGGAAATTTGTTGTATGCTCACGCGGTTTGCTGGGTGCTTTTTGTTAATGTTTTTAATTTAATTCCAATGTTCCCCTTGGATGGTTGGTTGGTTCTCAAAGTCTCAACATTGCCTCGTTTGCCAAGTAAAATAGGTTTGTGGGTATTTTACTTGGGAGCAATAGCTGGAGGTATGGTAATGTTGTTTAATTTTGGCCTTTTTATGTTTGTTATTTTTTGGACTTTGATGTTGCCGGAAGCGAGGTTTATAAGGTCATATATTGTAAATAAAAAAGAAAAACCAATTGAAAATTTGGCTCAAGAACAAGAGTTAGATGATTCATTGTTACCACTTTTTTTAAAAAATCCCATGAACAATTTACAGACGGTTGTATTTGTTTTTGCTTGCATGGCGGTAACCGTGAGCATGTTGGTTGCTTTTTTTGTTATTTACAATTCCTCCAATTTCTCACTAATTAGTTCTCTTCAACTTTTCAAAAGCCCCTTGTTTTAAGGGGTTTTTTGACACCTTTGTGCTTTTCTGTATTCTAAATACAGATATGGGAGTTTGAAAAATGAAAAAAGTTATTTTGTTTGCGTCGGTTGTTTTAATGGTGTTACTGATTTTAACGGAAAGTGTTTATACCCAAGGAATTGATCCAAATGTTTTTGAACAAAAATTTTTGGAAGCCAGAAAGATGCTAGAAAAAGATCGTGTTTTTTTTGAAATTGTTGGAAAAGGAAAAAGTTCCAGAATAGTTTCGCGGGAAATTTTACTCATAGCGTATTCTCTCAAAAACGGACACTTGATACCGATAAAACTGGAAGTTGTTGTGCCAAAATCTTTGTCTGACGGATCTTTTAAATTTAAAGTAAAAGACACGGGCGTGTCCACGGTTTCTAATTTTGATGTCAAAAGAATTGCCGGTTTTGGCGTAACTCGTTTGGAATTTAGCATTTACGATAAACAAAATCATGAAAGTCTTATTGTTTGGGATTCTCGCCATCTTCATTTGGAAAATAAAAGAACTTCTCCCCGCGACCTTTTTTACGCGCCTTATTCTGATTTTTTTCAAGACGAATATTTTACAAAAAAGGGTTTGGTAATTTATCGGGCGATTATTGAAGAATCTCGGCGGGAGCTTTGCAAAACAGGCGCAAAATCTAAAGCGTATCCGCAGAAACTTTTGTGCGAGGTTTTTTCAGACGAAACAATAATGGCTTTGGGTACAATTGAACAAATGGACGATGGAGAATTTTTTAACAATTCGCGATACGCAATAAAAAAATTTTTGGCGCATATCGCGCGTAACGGAGAAAAAGCGTTTTATTATTCAATAAGTTCCGACGGCGCTCGGGGACTCATGCAATTTATGAATAGTAAAAAAATTCGCACATATGATTTAGTTCGTGGGAAGTATCCTGAAGTTGGTTTGATAGCTGATTTTGAAAGTGGCACCGCCAACATGAAAAATTCTATTAAATCCGCTGTTTGTCTTGCTGACACGAATTTCGCCCAAATGTCAAAAGAAAAAAGAAATGAAGAAGCGGCCATTGTTGCCCATAATGGGGGTTTGGGAAGAGCCTTGAATTTTCTGCAAGGGAAACGTATTCCAAAAGAAACTCAGAATTTTATAAAAAAATACAGAGAAACACGGAAAATTTTGGAAGAATTTGAAAAAAGTTTTGTGCAAGAGCGGCGCTAGCCGCTCTTTTGTTTTTGTGTTAGCGTGAAATCAGACTGGTAACTTTGAAAAGAGGTGGTGTTTTGTGTCGCGCAAGAGGCTTGTGCCGATTGTTGTCGTTATTTTTTTGATATCTTTTTTAAATGTTTTTTTTGGGATTTCCAGAGTTGAATCCAAAAGTATGATGCCCACATTAAATGACGGCGATTGGCTTCTTTTTTTAAGATTTTCTAATCCGGAAAAATTTGGTATTTTTTTTGTGGATGACCCTAAAAATGAAAACATAAAGTTGGTTAAAAGGATAGTTGGTTTGCCGGGAGAAAAAATTGAAGAAATATATAATTCCTACACTATTCCCGCTAATCATTACTATGTGCTGGGCGATTTTAAGGGAAGTTATTGGAACAAAGAGCTTGGCGAGATGGTAGTTTCTTTGGATTCGCGTGATTTTGGACCTGTGCGTGGTGAAAAAATACACGAACGCGTAATTTTGGTATTTTTGCCTTTTTCACATGCGAGGTGGGTATGGTAGAGAAAATAAATTTTTGGTCTTGGGCAGATGACGACCGCATACGCAACGAATTTGAAAAGCTGAATTTAATTGAAATTTTGATTTTGATTTTTGGAGTTGCGCTTGTCCCGTTTTTGGAAGTGATAGGATTTGTTTTTGGATTTGATCACGATCCATCTTCAATGGTTTTGGGGTTAGAAAAATTTTTTTGGTGGGCAACTTTTTTTATTGTCATTGTTCACACGGGAATTTTCAGAATAGAAATCCATTGGCCTCCAAGTTGGCAAAAGAAGTTTTCTGAGGCAGATTTTAGAATGTTATTAATCCTATTCTTCGTAACAGGTATTTATGTGGTGTTAGTTTTTTGGCCGGGTGTTGCGAATATTCTTTTTGTTAAAATGAATTTGATTGTGGGGGATAAAAAAATTTATTTTTTAAAAATTTGGATAGGATTTTTGTCTGTTTTAGAACAAGAGTTGGAGTTTAGACTGATTCTTTATTACTCTCTAAATAGAATTTTTGGGAGGCACGCGGCATTTTTTGGTTCATCTTTATTTTTTGGATTTTGGCACGAAGCCGATCTTTTTTACCGCATGGCTACGTTTTCTGGTGGGGCGATTTTTTCCACAATTACTATTGCCACCGGAAGCGTAATTCCAGCAATTATTTTACATTCAGCAATTAATTTTTCAGCCTTACTCTTGGCAATTGCTCTTCAATGAAATCCGCTACAAAAAGTAGCGGATTTTTAATATTTAAGGTAACATTTTTTTAGGATAAGCCGCCTTAGCTCAGCTGGTAGAGCAATGCTTTCGTAAAGCAGAGGTCCCGAGTTCGAATCTCGGAGGCGGCTCAAAAGGTTTTGATTTTTTTTGTTAATTTTGATAGAATTGTGGTTATGGATAAAAAAGAAATTCAAAAAATTGAAGAACTAAACGAAAAGGTCCGCAAAGCGGCGGACCGTCTTTGACCTGCGTCAAAAAAAAGAAGATTTAATTAAACTTGAACAAGAAACTCTAAAAGAAGGATTTTGGAGCGACAATTTGCGCGCGCAAAAAATTTCTTCAGAGATTTCTCAAAAAAAAGAAGAAATTTCTTCATGGGAAAAATTGTTGGGAGATACAGCAAGCTTGTTGGAGCTTTCAAAAATTGATTCCAATATTGATCTAAACAAAGAATCCGCGGAAATTGAACGTCAATTTGTCAATCTTGAAAGAATTTCTTTGTTTGTTGACAAGTATGATTCCGGAGACGCGATCCTCAATGTTTATTCGGGTGCCGGAGGAGATGACGCGGAAGAATGGGCGGCGATTTTGTTTTTAATGTATGAAAAATTTGCTCGGTCAAAAAATTGGGATTTTAAAAATTTACATACTCATCCAAATGAGTTTGGGGGAATAAAAAACGCATCCGCAAAAATTTCTGGACGTTTTGCGTTCGGCTATTTAAAAAATGAGAACGGGGTTCACCGCCTTGTTAGAATTTCTCCTTTTGACGCGAGTAAAAGACGGCATACTTCTTTTGCTCTTGTTGAAATTCTGCCTTTTGTTTCAGATACAGATGATGTGGAAATAAAAGACGATGATTTGGAAATAAGTTTTTCGCGTTCAAGCGGACCCGGTGGACAGAATGTTAACAAAAGAGAAACGGCTGTGCGTATAACACATAAGCCAACCGGAATTTCCGTGCACGCAAGTTCCGAACGGACGCAAATCGCGAACAAAAAATCCGCTTTAGATATTTTGCGCTCAAAGCTTTATGAACTGGAATTACATAAAAAAACGGAAGAAAAAATGGCGGTAAAAGGTGAATACAAAAAAATAGAATGGGGTCACCAGATACGCTCGTATGTTTTTCATCCTTACAAAATGGTCAAAGACCATCGCACAAACATTGAAACAGGCAATGTGGAAAAAGTTTTAGACGGGGGTCTGGACATGTTTATAGAAGCAGGACTAAACTTATAAGTATTACATGATTTACTTCGATAAAGTTTCCAAAGTGTATTCTCCCACCTCAATCGCGCTTGATGATGTTTCGTTTACTGTCGCTCCAAACGAGTTTGTTTCTATTGTGGGTCAGTCGGGAGCGGGGAAGTCTACACTTATTAAACTTTTGCTTGCGGAAGAAAAGCCAACTTCTGGCAATGTTTTTTTTGAATCCCACGATGTTCATACTCTTGATCAAAAAGAACTTCCTTTAATACGACGCAGAATAGGAATAGTTTTTCAGGATTATCGTTTGTTGTCGCACAAAACAGCTTTTGAAAATGTGGCTTTTGCAATGGAGGCTTCCGGAAAATCCGATGAGGAAATTCAAAGAGATGTCCCACATGTGCTGGAGTTGGTGGGGCTTATGGATAAAGCTTGGCATTTTCCGCACGAGCTTTCTGGTGGAGAAAAGCAAAGGGTAGCCATAGCTCGTGCCATAATTGTGCGTCCAGATGTTTTGGTGGCGGATGAGCCTACCGGAAATTTGGATCCAAAAAATACTTGGGAGATAATAAATTTACTTGAAAAGGTAAATGTTCTTGGTACTACTGTTATTTTGGCGACTCACGATAAGGGTGTTATAGATTCTCTTAAAAAAAGAGTTATTACTTTAGACAAAGGAAAATTAATAAGAGATGATCAAAAAGGAAAATATGTCTTATAATAAAATTACATTTCAAAGAATTTTAAAAAGCGGAATCACTAAATTTTTTCGAGGCGGACTTATAAGCGTTGCCACTGTTTTGGTAATGTCGCTTTCTATGCTTGTTTTTGGCGGAGTTTTGGTTGGGGGCATTTTTGTAAATGGAATTATATCCGGAGTTGAAGACAAGGTGGATATAAGCGTTTACTTTAAGCTTGATTCTCCGGAAGAAAAAATTCTATCTTTTAAAGAAGATTTAGAATCAAATATAAATGTAAAAAGCGTGTCTTATGTTTCAAAAGAAAAGGCTTTGGAGAGTTTTTTGGGGCGCCACAAAGGAGACACTTTGATTTTACGTTCAATAGAAACTGTTGAAAATAATCCTTTTTCGGCAAATCTGGATATCAACGCCAAAAGTACCGATAAATTTGAGGACATCACCAGATTTATAGAAGCCAGCGCTTACTCAAGTCTTATAGATATAGACTCTATGGGAAAGCAAAAAATTACTTTTCGCCAAAATGAAGAAGCCATAAACAAACTTTCAAATGTCTTGAGCGTAAGCCGAAAGATAGGTTTTTCAGTGAGCGGAATCCTGGCTCTTATTGCTTTGATGGTTGCGTACAACACCGTAAGAGTCGCGATTTACAATTCCAAAGATGAAATTGCGGTAATGCAATTGGTTGGAGCCTCGCGTTCTTTTATACGGGGCCCATTTTTAATAGAAGGTTTGATACACGGATTCATATCCGCCGTGTTTACACTTCTTGCTCTTTATGGAATTTTGTTTTGGACGGGGGAGCGTATTGCATCCGCTTTTGGAGGTTTAAATATTTATACTTATTTTGTTTCAAACATTTTGCAAATATCGTTTATTTTGCTTGTCGCGGGGGCGCTTTTGGGCGTGCTTTCAGCCCAGTTTGCCACAAAAAGGTATTTGAAGGTTTAACTCATCATATTTCGAAGCGCGCACCACTCACATTTTTTATCCAAACAACGTTTGTTGATGAAAGAAAGCGAAGTGATTTCGTTCGCGGTTTTTTTGATTACACTCTCAAGTTCCGTAATTTCATTTGGTGTTATAACAAACTTTTCTTTGCGGTTTCTACCTTTTTCATCTGGTTCCACAAAATCAACTTCACCAGAGACCATTTCAAATTTACTCCGCCCCGCTATGGATTTATATTTATTTAAAAGTAAGTTGTAAAAAACGAGCTGGCGTTTTATATCTCCGTTGGAATTTTTGGTCAATCCTTCTATTTCGTTGCGGGTTTTGGCTTTACCTGTTTTATAGTCCACAACATTTACTTTGTTATTTTCCAAAAATTCCAGCTTGTCCAATTGTCCTTTTAATGTAATTCCGGGAGCAAAAGAAATTTTAATGTTTAACTCCGGTATTGTTAGTTTGCTCCATTCGTTTTTGCGATTTTCGTAAAATACCGGCAAACTGTTTTCTCCTTTGAGCAAAAGTTCTTCAAAATCGTTTTGCGAAAGCGCATTTTGTTTTAAATTTCGCTCAAAACTGTCCAATAAAAATGTTTTTTCCTTGTTTTTCTCAAGTTCATTTTTGTGCAGAAAAAGTTCTTTAAGCGCGGAGTGTACTGCGATGCCAAAAATTTGGTGTGGGCTTGGGGCCTTGGGTATCCGCAAAAGATTTACGTAAAAATATTTCCATGGACATGAAAGAAAGTTGTTAAGCGCGGTTACCGAAAGTCCTCTGTCCAAAAATAATTCGCGCGTAAATTCTTTTTCAAGGACTCCGCCATTCATTTGAGGCGCCGGCGTAAATATTATTTTTTTATTTTTTTCAAATTGTTTTTCGTATTGTTCTGTTTTTTGAGTTTCAATAAATTTTGGGTTTATTTCTTTTATGAATCTTGAAGGGAGCTGTTCTTTTTGTAATTCATTTTCTCTGGCGTAAGAAATGTTTAGTTCTTTTTTTGCCCGTGTAAGAGCTACATAGAAAAGGCGACGCTCGTCATCATCCGATTGGTTAAATCCTCCGCCCCAATGTCCATCGTTTACGCCTACAATATGCACATATTCAAATTCTTGTCCTTTTGATTTATGCGCCGTCATTAACCTTACATTTTTTTTGAGACGCATAGCGGGGCTTTTTTTGATTAAAACGTCGTGTTTTTCCAGCGCTTCAAGGTAAGACATAAAATCGGAAAGAGAATAGTTTTTTCTAGATTTTGAAAGCATTTTTATTTCATCAAACAAGCTGTTTAGTTTGTTTACTTTGTCAGCGGCGTCTTTTTTTTGGAGAATGTGCGCCAAAAATCCAGATTCTTGTAAAAGTTTTTGAAAAAATTCAGTAAAGTTCAAATTTTTAGAATAAGTTATCCACGAAGCAATTTTTGAATAAATTTGCGGAATTTTTTCTTTCAGAGCTTCAAGTGCCAAAATTTTTTTTTGATTTGCGAGATGCGCCACTTTATAGGTTGTGAGAACGTCTCTGTTTATAAAATCCACGTGTAACGCGGAAATTAGTTTTTGGAAATTATCCGGTTCCGCGATAAATGAAAGAAGTGTTGTTATTTTTTTTATGTCCGGATCGGTAAGTATGTCCATGTCGGACTCTATGGCGAAAGGTACTTTCATTTTTTCCAAAAATTCAGAGTATAAAAACGCGTCTTTGTTGTTTCGGTACAAAACAGTTATTTCATTCGGGACAATACCGCTTTTTATTCCTCTCTTAATGTTTTGAGCCAAAAAGTACGCTTCTACTTCCGGACGCGAAAACGAAAGTAGTTGCAACTTTTTAGGGGCGTGCGAGCTTTGTCCAAAAAGTTTTTTTTCTTTAAAAATACTTTGCGCGCCGTCTAAAATTGTTTGTTGTGAGCGATAATTTTTTACCAGATTTATTGTTTTTGCTTCCGGATATTTATTTTTAAAAAAAAGGAAGTTTTCTAGCGATGCTCCTTGAAATCTGTAAATTGCCTGTTTTTCATCTCCAACCACAAAAATGTTTGGGTTTTGATGGAATTCCATAAGTACTTCTATAATTTTATTTTGGGATTTGTTGACATCTTGGTGTTCATCGGCAAGCACGTAATGGTATTGTTCTTGAAGTGTTTGAAGGAGTTTCTTTTCTTTTTTTAGCGCGCGCAAAACTTCAATTATCATATCGTTGTAGTCGTAAAGTTTTTGTTTTTTTAACTCTAATTCGTACTTTGTGTATATTTTCGCTATTTTCGGATTTTGTTGTTCCGTTTCTTTTGGAGAAATCCCGTCTTTTTTGAAGTCATTTATTTTTTTTAAGAAATCCTTTAAGCGGTATCCTACAAATTCTTTTATTATATTGATTTGGTCAACCTCGGTTATGTTTACAGAGTTCATTATTCGCGGAAAATATTCCGGATAATTTTTTATTATATCGTTGCAAAACCCATGAAATGTATTTATGACAACAGAGTAGGCCGGACTTCCTATAATTTCCGCAAGACGACGGCGCATTGAAACCGCCGCGGCTTCCGTAAAAGTAAGTGCCAGAATATTTTCTGGCGCCGTGTCGGTGCGCTGTAAAATATTAGCTATTCGAAGCGTTAGCACTTGTGTTTTGCCCGTACCCGGACCCGCCACAACCATTACCGGACCCTCAATCGTATCCACCGCTTCTTTTTGTTCCGGATTGAGTTTGTTGTAAAGTTTATTGAATGAATCCTCCTTCATTATAAAAATCGTATCACGCTTGTGGGATTGCGCAAATTATGGTAATATGAAAATCTAATGAAAAAACGGGATATTCAAAAAGAATTGAATGAAGCTGGTACCACCGTTGCGGTTTTTATGGAATCCTATAACAAAAGCGTTCCGGAAGGTTTTCCTATATCATCTATGAAATTGCTTCAAAAATTTAAACAACAACGCCCGACTCTTTTTAAAAACGGAGACGAATGGTCAATAGACAGGCACAGAAAACATTTTATGGATTGGTTGCATTCGCATCGGGATGAATAATACAACAAATCACGAGAGTTTTTATGGACTAGGCATTGCGCCGAGGCTCCTTCAGATTTTAGAAAATTTAAAATTTAAAGTTCCTACTCCAATACAACAAAAAGCAATTCCGGTGGCGGTGGAAGGTAAAGATATAATTGGGGTGGCGCAGACCGGTACCGGTAAAACTTTGGCTTTTGGAATTCCAATGATTCAGCGGATTGGGCAGACACATTTACTCGCGCAAGCGGGTATCAAAGGTCTTGTGATTTTGCCGACACGCGAGCTTGCTTTTCAGGTTGAAGAAACATTGCAAAAACTGGGAAAAAGTTTGGGTTTGCGTACGGCTCTTTTGATTGGTGGCGCTTCAATGTTCGCGCAAAGGCAATCTGTAGCGCGACGCCCACATGTAATAATTGGAACTCCAGGACGTATCAATGACCACTTGGAACAAAAAATTCTTTCGCTAGAAAATATTTCTATTTTGGTTTTGGACGAAGCTGACCGAATGCTTGATATGGGTTTTTTACCCCAAATTAAAAAAATCTTGCGGAATGTTGGCAAAAACCGACAGACAATGCTTTTTTCCGCCACGCTTCCTTCGGAAATTATGAAAGTCGCGGGAGAATTTATGAAATTGCCGATTCGGGTGGAAATTGCCCCGCCGGGGACAATGGCGGAACGAGTAACGCAGGAAATTTTTATTGTTCAAAAAAATTCCAAAAACAGACTTCTGGATAAAATTTTAGGAGAATATAAAGGTTCAACTTTGATTTTCACTCGGACAAAATTTACCGCGAAAAAAGTGGCGAGCACCGTGCGAACAATGGGACACACAAGCGCTGAAATTCACTCAAACAGATCTTTGGGACAAAGGCGCGAAGCGCTTGAAGGATTTAAATCTGGAAAGTATAGAGTGCTTGTGGCGACTGATATTGCGGCGCGCGGGATTGATGTTGCGGGCATTGAGCTTGTTCTCAACTATGATATTCCGGAACATTCCGAAGATTATGTTCATCGCATTGGGAGGACAGCAAGAGCTGGTTCTGCAGGACACGCGATTTCATTTGCCATGCCGGACCAGCGTAGGGAAGTTAGGCAAATTGAACAACTTATCCGAAAAAATTTGCCAATATCAAAGCTTCCGGAATTGCCTCCGGAAAGGGTTTTGAGTTTCGTTCCAAGGGATACACAAAACAGATCGCATGCCAGACCGGGCGGAAAAATTAATTGGCGAGGACACAGAAAACCAGCATATCCATCGCACCACAGACACAGTTATTAAGCTAATAGAAAATAGAGCTAAATAGAGCTAAGTTAATCTTAATTTAGCTCTATTTTGTCATTTACTATTGACAAAATTAAAAAATAAGCGTATAATTAAACCATAAGTTAATAACTTTCTCTTAAGAGAGGAGAGGGGTTTGAAAACAAAATAGGCGTGGTGTAGTTTTGGCGATTACACGTTCGGGGATGATATACCGGAGCGTTTGAGTCAAAACGAGTTTGACCACGATTCTTTTGATTGGAATTGGAGATTCTATTTGTTTGCTCATCACGAGCGAAGTTGAATGGAGTTTCCGGTGGCAATCAATGGATTGTCAAAAGTTTTTTTCTGCGCTGGAAGGTAAGTAACGGGTTGTAATTGCACCCGTGGCGCAAAACTGAAACGATTTTTTGATCCGCCTACGCTTAAAAGCTACGGCGAGACAAGGGAGATTGAAAATGACAAAAAATAATCTGAAACT